>NZ_RAVY01000080.1:0-39232 GCF_003611625.1 Corallococcus sp. CA054B | reverse complement strand
GAAGGCGGAGGCGTGCGGCCCGGCGTCAGCCCGTTCCCAGGGCCGGCGCATCCTCGTCGGGGGCGTCTTCCGCTTCGAGCGCGGTGCCGTCCCAGGGGATGTAGCGCACGCCCGGCATCGGCTCCGGGGCGTGGAACTCCAGCGCGCCCACGGTGGAGGTCAGCTTCCCGGTGGGCTTCCACGCCGCGAAGGGGTGGGGCCGGGAGAAGAGCTGCACCTCGCACCGGGCCACGTCGCTCTGGGCCACCATCACGTCCCAGCCCTTGGGGTCGCGGTACGCGTAGCCCACCAGCGTGCGCGGGTCGCACCACGCGCGGCCCTCCATGGCCACGGTGGCGGAGGCGGCGCGGAAGGACAGCTCGCCGGACGCGGGCGACGTCACGCGCGACAAGAGCACGTGGGGCATTTCATGGAACGTGTGCTCGGTGTCGCGCGTGCGCAGGTAGATGGGCGACAGCCGCGGGTGGCCCCGCTTGCGCTGCGCGCGCACCGCCATGACCTCCAGCCGCGCGTCCGGGTCCTCGGCGAAGCGCGGGCAGTACAGCCACGTCAGCTCCTCCAGCCGCCGGTGGCCCCACAGGTGCTTCTGCAGGCCGGGCGCGCCCTTCACGTCGATGCGCTCGCCATCCACCGTCACCGTGCCTTCGAAGAGGACGTCGTCGTGCACGTGGGCGACCCGCGTGGGCAGGGGCAACAGCGCGGTGCCTCGCGGCTCGCGGCGCACCGGTTCGGGGTGTCCGCCCTGGAAGCGCAGGTCCCACGCGATGGAGTGCCCGCCGCTCTTCACCTGGCCGTGGAGTTGGCCGGGCGTCAGCTCCGAGTCCGCGATGCGCACGCCGCCGTTCGGCAGCGCCGTGAACGCGGAGGCCGGATGGATGGCCTTGAGCGCCACCGCGGGCCGGTCCTGGGACGCGCAGTCGAACGCCGCCGCCCACATCGTGGCGCGAGGCTCGCCGCCGCTTCCCGGCGCGGGCGTGAACAGGGTGTAGCGCAACCACCAGGCGCGATCGCCGCCCGGGTCGAGCACCACCAGGAACCAGATTTCGAAGAACCCCTGCTGATGACCGTTCCAGCGCGGCAGGTTGGCGCGCTTGCTCGACGGCATTTGGATGAATCCCCCTCTTCGCGCGGCCGTTCACGGCCCGGACGCCGCGCGCAGACCCTCACGCTGGCAGATGGGGCCCGGTGCGAGCAAGGGGCCCCGGGGTCGCGGATCCGCGAAAGGGGACCGCCGGTGTCTCAGGAGCCCGGAGCGCCCCAGGACACGCGGTACGTGACGCTGTCGTCGTCGAACTGGACCACGTCCACCTGCGTGGCCGGGCCGCTGGCGGCGCGCACCGTGGCCAGCATCACGCCCTGCTTGAAGTAGCGCAGCAGGCCGGGCTCGTTGAGCCACATGTCCGCCTCACGCTCGCCGCGCTCGGTGATGCGCGCCTCGGTGTAGTTGTTGCCGCTGCGGAAGCTGTGCTGCGCGCGCATGAGCATCCGCTTGGGCCCGATGAGCCGCAGCACGCCCAGCAGCGCCCGGCCCACCATCGTGTCGCGGTATCCGTCGATCATCCGCTCGCCGAGCATCCGCCACGCCACCGCGTCCGGCTGGTCCGGGTGGAGCGTCTTCGCCGTCAGCGCCACGCAGCGCGTCCACGTGTCCAGCGAGTACGCCGGCTGTAGGGGCCGGTCCAGGTCCAGCCCCTCCTTGCGCAGCTGCTCCTTGAGGGCGAAGGGCACCTTCCCGGAAAGTCCCCGGACGAAGAGTCCTTCGACGATGGTCGGGAATACGAGCTTCTCGGCGGTGGCCATGAGGCCATTCCGCCCAGCACTGCGCGTTCTGGTCAAGACCTACCGCCCGGGTGGCGTCCGGCGCCCGAAAGCGTGGTCGCCCTCCAGGGCCATTCCACCCGTTCCGGCACCCGTGAAACATGGCGTGTATCTCTGTAATTCACGCAAGGTGCGTAATCACTCGCAGCCCTCATGAGGCGCGTCCATCTGGTAGCGTCCGGTCGCCTCCTGGCTCCCCCGGCTTCCCACTGGCCCTGATGACGTCCCGTGTCCTGACGTGCCTGCTCCTGTCCGTGCTGTGCGCGCTGCCGGCCCTGGGCGCCCGGCCGGTGCCCGCGCCCGCCGCGGACGGCATGGCGATGCTCCAGCGGGTGGACACGGCGCGGGTCCAGGGCAGCCCCAGCACGCTGCGCACGGAGCTGGACGCGCAGCAGGCGAAGGCGCCCAAGGACCCCATGCCCCGGGTGTACCGGGCCTTCCTCGCGCTGCCCTCGGACGAGAGCTTCGCCGAGTTCAAGGCGCTGGCGGTGGTGTACCCGGAGAACCCGTGGCCGCACGTGGGCATGGGGCTCGTCTATGTGCGCTGGGGCATGTTGAAGGACGCGGCCGCGCCGCTGGAGACCGCGCGCAAGGCGCTGCCCGGCTTCGCGCCCGCGCTCTGGGCGGATGGCCTGCGGCTCCAGGCGGAGGGCAAGCCCGCGGAGGCGGAGGGCCGGCTGCGCGAGGCGCTGGCGAAGCTGGACATCCCGCGCTTCCGCACGGACCTGGCGCTGCTGCTGGCGGGCCGTCCGGGAGGCGCGGCCGAGGCGCGGGCGCTCCTGGTGCGCTCGGTGAAGGAGTGGCCCGAGCAGCCCGAGGCGCTCCAGGTGCTGTCGCGGCTGGCGCGCGAGGCCGGAGACGCGAAGGCGGGCGCGGAGGCCGGCGCGCTGCTCGTCGCGCTCCAGCCGCATGACCGCGAGGCGCACCGCCGGCAGGCGGAGGCGTGGCTCGCCGCCGGGGACAAGGCGCAGGCGGTGAAGATGCTGGAGCGCTACGCGACGCTCGGGGGCGCGGAGCCCGCGGTGCTCGCCTCATGGGTGAAGCTCGCCGTGGAGCTCGACCGCCCGGAGGAGGAGGCGAAGGCCCTGGTGCGCCTGGCCGCGGCGACGCCCAAGGACCCTGAACCGCTCCTGCGGCTGGCGACGCTGGCGGAGGCGAAACTGGACGTGGCCGCCACCGAGGCCCGGTTGGAGCAAGCGGCGGCGCTGGCCCCACAGCGAGCGGACATCCAGGTGCGGCGGGCGCGGCTGTTGCTCAAGCTGGAGCGCTACTTCGAAGCCATGGCGGCGTACCGCGCGGCGCTCGCCGCTCCGGAGCGGCCGGTGCCCGAGGCGGCGGAGGAGGCCGCGCAGCTGACGAAGAAGCTGCACCTGCCCGCTTCGCCCGCGAAGGGCACGGTGGAGCAGATCTACGACCGGGTGTCGCTGGGGCTGGTGGCCCTGTACCTGGAGCACCTGATGGAGAAGCCGGACCTCAAGGGCAACCTCAAGGTGCGCGTGGACCTGGACCCCACCGGGAAGGCCACGAACGTGGTGGTGCTCTACGACAGCCTCCAGGACGTGCTCATCACCCACAGCGCGCGCGTGGCCTTCATGGACGCCCAGTACCCGCCCGGCAGCGAGCCGCAGGTGTACCAGTACGTCTTCCGCCCTCCTCCGCGCTGAGGCGGACCTCCGGAGCGCTCTCCCACCGGAAGCGGATTGACGCTCGGGTCCGCGGACGGCACAGACTGGCAGGCCTCGCGCCAGGAGCCTGCCCGTGAACGCCGCACTGCTTTCGCCCGCCGCCCTGTGGCCCCGCACGCTGGAGGTCACCCGCCGCGCGCTGGAGACCGGGGCGCTCCAGCCCATCGCCACCGAAGCGCGCACGGTGCCGGTCGCGGGCACGCAGTTCCAGGTGCGCGTGCTGGGACGGGTGGCGCTCAAGGAGCGCAAGCGTCCGGCGCCTTCCCACGCCGAGCCGTTCAACCCGTTCGCGAACCCGGAGCCGGACCTGGTGCTGGGGGACGTGGCGCCCGCGCACGTGTGCCTGCTCAACAAGTTCAACGTCGTGGAGCACCACCTGCTCCTGGTGACGCGGGCCTTCGAGTCGCAGGACGCGCTGCTGACGCAGGCGGACTTCGATGCGCTCTCCACGTGCCTGGAGGGGCTGGACGGGCTGGCCTTCTACAACGCGGGCGAGACGGCCGGCGCCAGCCAGCGCCACAAGCACCTGCAGCTGGTGCCGCCCCTGGGGCCGGACCGCCTGCGCGCGCCCGTGGAGGCGCTCTTCCCCGTGCTGCCGGGTCCGGGCCGCGTGGTGGCCGCGGAGTCGCTGCCGTTCTCGCACCTGCTGGCGGGGCTGGGGCCATGGGGCGCGCCGGGGCAGGGCGCTCGGATGCTGGCGGCGTACCGGCTCCTGCGGGACGCGCTGGGGCTGGCGGAGCGCGCGCCGTACAACCTGCTCGTCACCCGGGACTGGATGCTGCTGGTGCCCCGCGCCAGGGCGGAGCACCTGGGCGTCAACGTCAACGCGCTGGGCTTCGCCGGGTCGCTGCTGGTGCGCACGCCCGAGCAGTTCGACGCGGTCGCCGCGCTGGGGCCGCTGGAATTGCTGCGCCAGGTCGCGGGCGTCGCTCCGTAGGAAGGGTGCACCCGCGCGAGCGGACCGGCACAATGCCCGGGCAACAGGCTCACCGTCGAGTCGTACGACGCGGGTGGGGGGCCCGAACCGGATGGAGCGACGACCATGGACGTGAACGAGCTGGCCCGTGTTCCGGGCGTGAATCCCCAGGTTCCCGACGCGGCACGCATCTACGACTACACGCTGGGTGGCACCCACAACTTCGAGGCGGACCGGCAGGCGGCGGAGTACATGTTCTCGCTGCTGCCCTCCACGCGGAAGTGGGTGCGGATGCTGCGCGCGTGCCTCCAGGGCGCGGCGAAGCGGCTGTCCGCGGAGGGCTTCACGCACTGGGTGGACTTCGCGTCCGGCCTGCCCACCAACGACCACGTGCACGGCGTGCTGCCGCAGGACGTGAAGGTGCTCTATTCGGACATCAACCCGCTGACGATGGCGCAGGCGCGCGTGCTGTTGGGGGACGACCCGCGCGTGCGCTACCTGGAGTGCGACATCCGCCAGGCGAAGTCCTTCCTGGAGCGCCCGGACGTGCGCGACTTCCTGGGCGGCGAGCGCAAGGTGGCCCTGGGCGCCAACGGCATCACCGTGTTCCTCAAGGCGGAGGAGAACCGGAGGTTCTTCCGCGACCTCTACGACTGGGCCGCGCCGGGCTCCCGGCTCTTCACCACGTTCGAGACGAAGGACCCCGCGAAGACGACGCCCCAGTGGGAGCAGTTCGTGGGCATGTTCCACAAGATGGGGGAGAACTTCGAGCTGTTCTCCCTGCCGGAGTACCTGGAGCTCTGCAAGCCGTGGACGCCGGGCCCCGGTGGCGTGCAGACCGTGAGCCGGTTCCTGGGGCTGCCGGACGATTACATCACCGAGGAGGACCGGCAGGGCGTGGGCATCGAGTTCTACGCCGTCATCCTGGAGAAGAAGTAGCCGCCGCCTTCGCGCGGTAGCGCAGCCCGATGAGCGCCGCGACGAAGCCCGCCGCGGCGCCCACGCCCAATGCCTGGCGGGGACCGAACGTGTCCGCCACCCAGCCGACGATGGGGGCCCCCAGGGGCGTGCCGCCCAGCGCGATGGCCAGGAGGATGGCGAGCACGCGCCCGCGCATGGCCGGCTCGGTGGACAGCTGCACCAGGCTGTTCGCGGTGGTGGTGAAGGTCTGCGCGGACACGCCGATGATGACGAGCGTGACGCCGAAGAGGGCATAGACGGGCATCAGCGCCGCGAGCGTGAGCCCCGCTCCGAAGACCGCGGCCCCCGTCACCAGCAGGCCGATGCGCGGCTGCGCGCGACGCGCGGAGAGCAGCGCGCCCGTCACCGAGCCGATGGCCATGATGGACGTGAGCAGCCCGTAGCCGCTGGCGCCCTGGTCGAAGACGCGCACGGACATGGTGGAGATGAAGATGGGGAAGTTGAGGCCGAAGGTGCCGATGAGGAAGAACATGGTCAGCACCGCCACCAGGTCGGGCCGCTTCCAGACGTAGACGAAGCCCTCCAGCAGGCCCCCGCGCGTGGGCAGCGTCCGGTCCCTCACGTGCAGTTCGTTCACGCGCAGCAGGCTCAGCGCGCAGAGGACGGCGCCGAACGACGCCGCGTTGATGACGAACATCCACCCGGAGCCCACCCAGGAGATGAGCACCCCCGCGATGGCGGGACCCAGCATCCGCGCGGCATGGAACGAGGTGGAGTTGAGGGCCACGGCGTTGGAGAGGTCCTCCTCGCCCACCAGCTCCGACACGAACGTCTGGCGCGCGGGGGCGTCGAACGCGGTGACGCTCCCCAGGAGGAACGCGAACACGTTCACGTGCCACAGCCGGATGTGTCCGGAGAGCGTGAGCAGCCCCAGGCCCAGCGCCAGCGCGCCCAGGGCCGCCTGCGTGGCGAACAGGAGCTTGCGCCGGTCGAAGTGATCCGCCGCGAAGCCCGTCAGGGGAAGGAACAACAGCGGCGGCGCGAACTGGAGCGCCATGACCACGCCCACGGCCGTGGCGTTGTTGTGGGTGAGCTGGGTGAGGACGATCCAGTCCTGGGCGGTGCGCTGCATCCACGTGCCCACGTTGGACACGAGCGCCCCGGCCGCCCACGTCCGGTAGTTGTAGCCGCGCAGCGAATGGAAGGTGCCCTTCATCCCGCGGGAGACCTTAGCCGCATGACTCCCCGTTGAGTGCGCAGCGGCCGGCCGCGCAGGGCTTGAAGGAGGAGCTGAAGCAGCCCGTGGCCTCGCAGCGGCAGGTGGTGACACGGTGGGTGAACGGGTCGCAGCACGGCTCGTAGGTCACGACCGGCGGGGGGCCCGCGTCCACGCCCGCGTCGGTGCCACCGTCGGTGTTGGTGCCGCCGTCGGTGCTGACGCCACCGTCGGTGCTGACGCCGCCATCTTCGATGATGACGCCGCTGTCGGTGGTGGTGCCCGCGTCGACGCCCGCGCCTCCGTCGTAGGTCTGGCCGCCGTCCTGGCTGCCGGGAATGGTCTCGCAGCTGTCCCGGAACGACGGCCTGCAGGTGCCGGCCGAGCACGCCTGGAAGCGAATCTCACAGCCGTCGGGGTCCTCGCAGAAGCAGGTGTCCACCTGGTTGCGGACGCAGCAGACGGCCCAGGACTCCTCGCCCAGTTCGTCAGGGTCCTCGTAGAGCGGGTCGAAGCAGGCGCCCAGGAGCGCGACGAGGGTGGCGAGGACGAGTCGTTTCACGGCGATTGGGACACCCGGTGCGGCCGGCCTGGGACATGCCGCCGGGGTGCGACTAATATCCCACGGCCCATCGCGGATGCGATGCGATGTCCCAGGCCGCTGGGGCCGGGTGTCTCAAGGACGAAAAGGAAGGTCGGACCCATCGGATGGCGAGCGGGCTCGGTGCGGAGGAGCTCAGGGAGCTCTACGAGCGCTTCGCGCCCGTGGTGCACCGTCGCGCGCTCGCGCTGCTGGGACGCGATGCCGACGCCTGGGACATCGTCCAGGAGGTCTTCGAGCGCATGTTGACGGCTGGCGCGCGGTTCCGACGGGAGGCCCGTCCCATGACGTACGTGTACCGCGTCACCACCAACCTGTGCCTCAACGCGCTGCGCTCGCGCCAGCTGCGGGAGCCGGTGCTCCTGGAGGCGCCGGAGGCCGCGGCGCTGCCCCCCCAGCCAGTGGGAGGCCGCGGACTTCATCCGCCACCTCGTGGGGCGGATGGGCGAGCGCGAACTGGAGGTGGCCACGCTGCACTTCTTCGACGGGCTGACCCAGGAGGAGATCGCCGGGATGCTGGACGTGTCGCGAAAGACCATCGTCCGCGACCTGGACTCCATCCGGAAGAAGGCGGCGGAGCTGGGGCGGCTGCCGGAAGCGTTGGAGGCGGAGCGTGGCTGAGCACCTGACACGGCTGGAGCTGGACGAGTGGCTGTCGGGGCTGGATGCCTCGGGGCGCGCGGAGCGGCACGTGGCCGCCTGCCCGGCCTGCGGGATGATCGCCGAGCGGATGAAGCAGGCGCGAGCGTCGAGCCTGGCACAGCCCCGGGCGAAGGCGGTGCTGGCGAGGCTGGAGGAGAAGCGCGCCCGGTCCGCGAAGCCCTGGTGGAGCTGGGGCGTGCCGCTGGTGACCGCGCTGGCGGTGGGGCTCGCGCTGGTCGTCTACGTGCCACGGGGCGCGGAGGATGGCGTGCGGCTGAAGGGGACCGTGGCGCTGCGGCTGCTGTCCGTGCAGGGCGCGCCGGTGCAGGACGCAAGGCCCGGCGAGCAGGTGACGCTGGCGGTGGGCACGGGGCCGTACCGGAACGTGCTGGTGCTCGCGGTGGATGAAGCGGGCGCGGTGGATGCGCTCTGGCCGAGGGAAGGCCCGACGAGCGGCACGGTGGAGCCGGGGGCGGAGGTGCGGTTGTCTCCGGCATTGGAGGTGACGCCGGGGGCGGTGGCGTTGCATGCGTTCTTCTCGGATGCGCCGCTGGACGTGGAGCAGGCGCGCGAGGCGCTCACGTCGCGCGTCGCGGAGGCGCGCGGGAAGGGGCAGGGACCGCTGGAGGTGGCGACGCCGGAGGCCATCGGGAAGGCCCGGGCGCGCACGCTGCTGAGGGTCGTGCCGTGAGCCGCCCGCTGGACCTGGGCAGGCGCGTGTTCGCGGTGCTGGGACGGCTCCCGGGCGCCCCTGTGGAGGCTGCGCTGCGCCGTTGGGCGTGGCGCCTGAGCGTCCGGGTGTTCGCGGTGCTCATGGTGCTGGGCTCGCTTCCGGGCGCGGCCGCGGAGGAGGCGCCGCGCCGTTGGGCGCTGATCGTGGGAGAGAACCAGGGCCTGGCCAGCGAGGAGAGGCTGCGCTTCGCGGAGACGGACGCGCAGCGGATGCGCGAGGTGCTCCAGGAAGTGGGCACCGTGTCGCCTGAGCGCACGATGTCGCTGCTGGGAGCGGATGCCGCGAAGCTTCGCGAAGCCCTGGCGCGCTTCCGGGCGCGACTGGCCGTGGAAGCCTCACCGAGGGATTGGCTCCTGCTCTACGTGTCGTCGCACGCGGGCGACGGCAGCCTGCACCTGCGCGGCACCGAGCTGCCAATGCGCGAGCTGGTGGACTTCCTCAAGGGCGCGCCAGTGGGCGTGGGGCTGCTCATCCTGGACTCGTGCCGCTCCGGTGTCGCCACGCGATTGAAGGGCCTGAAGCCGGTGGCCACGCCCATCACGATGGAGGCCTCGGACCTGGAGGGCCGGGTCGTCATCAGTGCGTCTGGCGCGGATGAGTACGCGCAGGAGTCGGATGCGTTGCAGGGCTCCTTCTTCACGCACCATCTGGCGGTAGGGCTGCGCGGAGCGGCCGATGCTTCGCGAGATGGGCGCGTCACGCTGGAGGAAGCCTACCGCTACGCCTACGCGAGGACGCTGGAGTCCACGCTCGTCTCTCCGGGAGGCATGCAGCGCCCCACGTTCCGCATGGACCTGAGCGGGCGCGGAGAGTTGATCCTCTCCGAGCCCCAGCGCGCGCGAGGCCGGCTGACGCTCGACGTGAAGGCCCCGGGCCGCTGGCTCGTCATGGCGTCGGAGAGTGGCGCGCTGGTGGCGGAGCTGGAGAAGGGCGAGGGCCCCACGACGCTGGCCGTGGCACCCGGCGCGTACCGGCTGTTGCTGCGAGCGGAGGGCGGATACCTGGAGCGGTCGGTGAAGGTGCCGCTCGACGGAGCCGTGTCGGTGGGCGGCGAGCCGCTGGAGCAGGCCGCGCGGATGAGGCTCGCGCGAAAGGGTGGGGCGGGGTCGGAGCTGTTGGTCGCCGTAGGGCCATCGCTGACGTCGGGCATCGTGGCGGGCCTGTCGTCACTCGCGGGCCTGGACGTGCGTCTGGTGCGCGAAGGGCGGCTGTTCCCCGGAGTGGACACCTCGGGCCTGGGGCTCGCGGTGCGGCGGGGAACAGGCAGCAGGGTGTCCTTCCAGCAGACGGAGCTGGAGCTGAGGCTGGGCGCGGGGCCGCACTGGAAGCTCGGAGCCTGGACGTTCAGCGGCGCGCTGGAGGCCGGGGCACTGGCCGTCTTCCAGTCGCGTATCCCGGACGAAGACGCGCGCTTCGGGTTGGAGCCATTGGGGCTCGTCACCGGGGGCGTGCGGCTGGACGTGCGAAGCCGCCTGTCGATGCTCCTGAGCGCGTCCGCCGGAGGCGTCATGGCGAAGCGGGACTCCGGCACGGCGCTGGTGCCCAGGGCCTCCGCGTCACTGATGGTCGGCTACGCGCTCTGAGCTGTCGCGTTCGTCGGGCCGGGCTCGTAGACTTCGCCGCCCCATGCGTGACTTCGACGTGCGACAGGCCCTCACGGCGAGCCTCAAGGCCACTCACGCGAGTGACCCAGGAACGCTCATCCGTGAGGAGCTGGGCCTGGAGCATGGGCAGGTCTTCGTGGACGTGGCCGTCATCAACGGCGAGCTCCATGGCTACGAGCTGAAGAGCGAACGGGACACCCTGGACCGGCTTCCGCGGCAGGTCGAGGCGTACAGCGCGGTGCTCGACAGGGCCACGCTCGTCGTGGGCGCCCGTCATGCGCAAAAGGCTCTCGGACTCATCCCCGCTTGGTGGGGCGTCAAGACGGCCACGACCCAGCGCGACGGTTCGGTCAGGCTTCGCCCCTTGCGCAAGGGCCGGCGCAATCCCCAGCAGCAGATGTCGGCCATGGTCCGGCTGCTCTGGCGCGACGAGGCGCTGGAGTTGCTGGAGTCACGGGGGGCCGCCACCGGACTGCGGAGCAAGCCCAAGAAGATGCTGTACGAGCGTCTGGTGGAACTGCTGCCCGCTGAAGCGCTGCGCTCGGAGGTCCGCCGCCTGCTCAAGGCGCGTGAAGACTGGTGAGCTGCTTCAGTACCTTCGCGATGTGATGGTTCGTTCCCACCTTGCGCCAGACCCCCGGGCTTCCGGGCGTCTCGGCCCCTCCAGCGCAGCCGAAGATGTAGGCGTCGCCCCAACTGAAGGTGCGCCCGGCGTAGCACTCCTGCTCCATCACGTGCCCAGCAAGCGCCGTGTACTGCTCGTAACCATGACGCTTCAAGGCGCGCCCACGGACCACCAGCCAGTGGTCATTCGCCGTGTAACGAATGTTGGGGCTTCCTGCGTGGAGTGCCGCGCTTGGTGAGGGAGGCTGCGCTCCCTGGATTGCGTAGTCGCCGTAGGTAGGCATCCGCACGAGCGGCTTCGCCTTCCCGGCAAGGCTTCGCCACAGGAGCCAGTCAGCCCGCTGGACCTTCGTCGGCAGCTTGATGTCGCTGATGGACCGCGGAAATGCTCCGGCAGCAACGGTCAGCGTTCGAAAAGCCATCAGCCCATCGACACAGCTGATGACGCCCGGGAGACTCTTCGAGAGCACGCTCACGTCGTCTGGAGCGATGGGGCCCAGGTCCAGCACCAGATCAGCGGATTCACGAGTCGCCCCTGCCTTTCTCAGGGTCGATGAAAGTGCCTCGTTGAGGTCGTCCCCGAACAGCTCCTGCTTGCGAACGCGGATGCATACGCCTCGCTTGTCTTCAGCGACCGCGGCCCTGACAGTGGACTGGTATTCGGAGTCTCGCTCAGGGCCTGTGACAGGAACGAGTGCGACTCCAGACTCCCGGGCCTTCGCCAGGAAGTAGGCCAGGGGATGTTCTCCGGAGGCCATCGTCTGCGCGGGCGCGAGGTGAAGCCCGTCGATGAAGGCACGGCCGTCCGGGATGGCCTTCGCGAGATGAGGCCCCGTCCGGGCAAGCAGTTCCTCCAGCGTTTCCATGCGGAGGGCTTTCCGTCTGTCTTTCGTGCGCTTGGGCTTGGGTGGCCGGATTTCGAAGAGCGGGGTCACCCGCTGGCGCTGCACGGCCTCGAGTTGTGTAAGGGCGTCGCGCTCTCCCTGCATGAACTTGAGGATGGGCACGTAGTGTGTTCGGTTGAAGCCTTGTGTCACCTGGATATTCCCCCCGGTATGTGGCGCAAGCCTGCCCGGGGCGTGCCATCGCGTGGCGCTCCCAATGGAGGTATTGCGTTGGCGGCCACTCTGCCATCCAGCTCTGACACACCAGACCGATCAGTCGTCAGCGGCGGATGCTTCCAGGTAGAACACGCCTCGCCTGTCTTTCACCGGAGCCAACCCATGACTCTGCGCCGCCACTTCCTGCTGTTCGTCACGCTGGGCCTCATCCTGGGCTGCGCGGGCGCGAAGCCCGCCGCGACTCCGCCCGCTGAACCGGGCGCGCTGGAGCGGGTGGCGCTGGTGCATGGGGGCGCGGGGCCGTGGGCGGTGGCGGGCTACCGGATGGGCGATTACGCGCTCCAGCAACTGGGCCTGCCCCGGGGCAGCTTCAAGCTGGAGGTCATCCATCACAGCCCGGCGAAGGTTCAATACACCTGCGTCGCGGACGGCGCGGCGGCGGCCACCGGTGCCAGCCTGGGCAAGCTCAACCTGTCGCTGGTGACCACGCCCTCACCGGAGGACGTCGCGACCACGTTCCGCAACCGCGACACCGGTCAGTCCCTCACGCTGCGCCCGTCCGCCAGCTTCGTGCAGCGCTTCCGCGATGTCCCTCGCGAGAAGCTGGGCGAAGCGGGCCGGGCCGTCCTCACCCTGCCGGACGCAGACGTCTTCGAGACCGTCACGCCCTGAGCGGAACGCCGCCTCAGAAGACCACGAGCGAGATGGCCAGCGCCGGCAGCGCGCCCTGGACGAGGCTCGCCTTGAGGAAGTTCCGGTTGCTGCTCACCAGCACCACCGCCGCCAGCAGCATGCACCCGCAGCCGAACACCACCGCCGCCACGCCCGATGCCACCGCGCCCGTGTGCACCAGCACCACGCCCACCAGCACGCCCACGGCGAGGAACAGGTTGTAGAAGCCCTGGTTGAGCGCCATCGGCTTCACCACGTCCGCGTCCGCCTGCGACTTCAGCCCGAATCGCTTCCACACCTTCGGCCGCGAGAAGACGATGCTCTCCATCACGAAGAACAACACGTGGATGAGCGCGGCGATGACCGCGAAGACCTGCGCCAGTGGCGACATGATGACTCCCCCTCCGGGGTTGGGATATTCTGAACCAGTCAGTTCCGAATTCATATTGAAACGGTCAGTTCAGAATTGTCAAGGAGGGTGACGTGGCGCGGACGCGGGCGTTCGACGAGACAGAGGCGGTGCGGGCGGCGTTGGGAGTGTTCTGGTCGCGCGGCTACGAGGCGACGTCGCTGTCGGACCTGGAGGCCGCGACGGGGCTGAACCGCTCCAGCCTGTACCAGACGTTCGACAGCAAGCGCGGGCTGTTCGCGCGGGCCATCGCGCTGTACCTCCAGGAGGTCATCGGGCCCCGGCTGGGCGTCTTCGCGAAGGACGCGCCGGGCCTGGCGCAGGTGACGGAGTACTTGGAGTCGCTCGCGGCGACCATGGCCACCGCGCCGCCAGCGCTGACGCGGCGGGGCTGCCTGCTGGTGAACACGGCCACGGAGCTGGGTCCGCATGACGCGGAGGCGAAGCAGGCGGTGGAGGACTACCGGGCGCTCCTTCGAGGCCACCTGACGCGGGCGCTGGAGGGCGCGGCCCGGGCGGGCGTGCTGCCTCGCAAGACGGTGGCGCGCCGGGTGGAGCTGCTGTTGGGGGCGGTCATCGGGGTGCTCGTCACGGCGCGCGTGGACCCTGCCGCCGCGGCGAAGCTGGCCCAGGCGACGGCGAGCGAGGTGGCGGGCTGGGAGGGGTAGGGGGGGGCCGGGCTTGTCCGGCGTGGGAAGGCTGCTACAAGGGCGCGTTCTCCCGAGGCGCCCCGTGCCTCCGTCCCCCGAGGCTCCGATGGAATTCTCCGCGCTCGCGCTGTCGCCCCCGCTGCTCCAGGTGCTGGAGGAGCTGGAGTTCAAGACCGCCACCCCCATCCAGGCGCAGAGCATCCCGGTACTGTTGCAGGGAAAGGACCTGGTGGGCCAGGCGCGCACGGGCAGCGGGAAGACGGCGGCGTTCGCGCTGCCCATCCTGCAGAAGGTGAAGCTCACGCAGGACCGGCGGCTCCAGGCGCTGGTGCTCTGCCCCACGCGCGAATTGTGCGCGCAGGTCGCGGGAGAGATTCGCCGGCTGGCGCGCCGGATGCCGGGTGTGCAGGTGCTGGCGCTCGCGGGAGGGTCGCCCATCCGGCCGCAGGTGGAGGCGCTGGAGAAGGGTGTGCACATCGGCGTGGGGACACCCGGCCGCATCATGGACCTGCTGGACCGCGAGGTGCTGGACACGCGGCACCTGGCCACGGTGGTGCTGGATGAAGCGGACCGGATGCTGGACATGGGCTTCCGGGAGGACATGGAGCGGGTGCTCGGGGCGACGCCCTCGAAGCGGCAGACGGTGCTCTTCTCCGCGACGTTCCCGGACGACATCGAGAAGCTGAGCCGTGCGTTCCAGAAGGACCCGGTGCGGGTGTCGCTGGCGCAGGAGGAGGCCGCGCCGGACATCCAGCAGGTCGGGTACTCGTGCACGCCGGAGGAGAAGCAGGCGCTGCTGTTGCGGCTGTTGCGCCAGCACCAGCCGGCCTCCGCCATCGTGTTCTGCAACTTCAAGGCGGTGGTGGTGGAGCTGACGCGAGCGCTGGTGCAGGCGGGCGTGAGCGCGGACGGGTTGCAGGGCGACCTGGAGCAGTTCGACCGGGACCGGGTGATGGCGAAGTTCCGCAACCACAGCACGCGCGTGCTGGTGGCGACGGACGTGGCGGGCCGGGGCATCGACGTGGAGGCCCTGGACGCGGTGGTGAACTACGAACTGCCGCAGCAGCCGGAAGCGTATGTGCATCGCATCGGCCGCACGGGGCGCGCGGGCCGTCGAGGGCTGGCGCTGTCGCTGGTGACACGCTCGGACAGCCGCAAGGTGGAGGACATCGAGGCGACGACGGGCGTGAAGTTGGAGAAGGGAGACGTGGACGCGCTGGTGCCGGAGAACGTGCCGGGCGTGTCGCTCATCTCCGGCTGGGAGACGCTGTCCATCTCCGCGGGACGCAAGGACAAGATGCGGCCCGGAGACATCCTGGGCGCACTGACGGGCGAGGCGGGCGGCCTCAAGGCGGAGGACGTGGGCAAGATTGAAATCCACGACCATCACGCCTTCGTCGCCGTCTCCAAGCGCGTGGTGAAGGTCGCGTTCCAGCGGCTGAGCGAGGGACGCATCAAGGGCCGCCGGCACCGCATCGAACGCGTGCGGTAGGCGACTACTAATTTCCAGCGGAATTAGTAGTAGATTGGTAGTTCACGCCCATGCGACTTCCCGCGACGCCTCCCGACCTCCATGCCTTCGTCCAGACGGTTGCCAGGTCGGGGGCGGAGCGGCTCGTCGCCCTGCTGGAGCACAAGGCGGTGGGGCCTGAAATCGACGGGCGCTATCTCCACTGGGACGAGCTTCGCCGTCATCCCGCGCCCGACGGCATGACGCATGAGGAGTGGTGGTACCGGGTCAAAACCGCGCGAACCACGTTGAGCGCCGATCTGCCGCTCCTGGACAAGACGGGGCAGCCGTTCTCCTTCACCCGTCCTGACGGGCTTCTTTCGGGCCTGCACCGGATAGATCGGCAGCTCGGAAAAGGGCTGGAGCTGGCGGACCCTCAACTGGCCAACTCAGGCGCTCGGGATCGCTACATCGTCGAATCGTTGATGGAAGAGGCCATCACCTCCAGTCAGCTGGAGGGCGCCTCCACGACCCGAAAGGTCGCCAAGGAGATGCTGGAGCAGGGACGTCCGCCTCGGACCAAGGACGAGCGGATGATCTTCAACAACTTCCAGGCCATGGAGTTGATGCGCCGGAATGCGCATGTGCCCCTGACAATCTCTCTGCTCCTGGAGCTTCACGAAACCATCACGCGTGACACGCTCGACCCCGGCGAAGAGGGCCGCTTGCGGCGCGGTGATGAGTCCATCACGGTCCAGGACCGGGCGAGTGGAGAGATCCTCCATGTCCCCCCTGACGCAAGTGAACTGCCTGGCCGACTGCGGCAGCTCTGTGCGTTCGCGAATGGCTCCGACGGGAGTGTCTTCATCCATCCCGTCGTGCGCGCCATCGTGATTCACTTCATGCTCGCCTATGACCATCCCTTCGTGGATGGCAACGGCCGCACCGCCCGGGCCCTGTTCTACTGGTGCATGATCCGGGAGGGATATTGGATCGCGGAGTTCCTCTCCATCTCCCGGATCATCCAGCGCGCCCAGATGCAATACAGCCGGGCGTTCCTGTTCACGGAGACGGACCGGGGAGACCTCACCTACTTCCTCCTGCACCAACTGGACGTCATCCAACGCGCGACCGATGACCTCTACGCCTATCTGGCGCGGAAGGGGCAAGAGGCCCGGCAGGTGGAGCTTCTCCTCAAGAAGGATGCGGGCCTCAATCCCCGGCAGCGGGAGTTGCTGGCGCATGCCCTGCACCATCCGGCCGCGCGCTATGACATCCAGACGCATCGGCGGCGGCACGGCGTGGTCTATCAAACCGCCCGACAGGACCTGCTCGACCTCGAAGCCGCGGGGTTCCTGGAGAGGGATCAGGTCGGACGGGCCTACTTCTTCTCGCCTGTTGCCCACCTGGAGCGACGTCTCAAGAAGCACAAGCCTTGAGGTGGGTCACCCCGGCGCGCTCTTGCGCTCCGCCGCGACCGGCGCCTGCGTGTGCTTCGCCAGCGCCTCCATGATCTGCTCCGCCTTCCAGCCCGGATCCAATACCGGGCAGAAGTAGCCCGGACCCGCGCGCTCTCGCACGGCCCAGGCGAAGAAGTCCCTCGCCACGGTGTGGACCTCTTCGGGCAGGAAGAGCGCCGCGACGTCGTACTCCGTGAAGCGCAGGAGGCCCGGGACGCGCCACTCCCGCTCCCAGTCGAAGCGGTAGCTGTAGGGCGCGTTGTGCGCGTCACCCTGGATGTCCACGAAGGGCGTCACCGCCCACACGGGCTCCTTCTGGGGCTCCTTCGCCGCCAGGGCCTGGTCCAACTGGTGCTTCATCGCCAGGTGCGCTGGCGAGCCGTACTGCACGTACCAGACCGGGCCTCCGCCCTGCGACAGGATGAAGCTCTTGCGGAAGGCAATCCCGTACAGGCTCCGGCGCTGCACCAGCCTCGCGAGCTGGTCCAACGGAATCTCGCTGAAGCACACCGAGCGGTGCAGGTTCGCCACCGCCGCCTCCCGCCGCGCGATGCCAAACCCCTCCGCGCCCGGGATGAGCGTGCGCGCTCCCAGGATGCTCATCATGTTCTGGTAGGCGTCGTGGTACGGGGGCCCTGGCTTCGTGAAGTGCACCACGAAGTCAGACATGTCCCGCCACTGCGCATTCGCCTGATACCCGAGCATCGCCTCGCGAGTCTCCCGGCCCGGTCACTCCTTCGCAACACGACGTGCCGGGTTGTCCCCAGGCCTGCCTGCTCTCCTGACGTGCGAAGACATCACGGCAGGCGGACGGGCGCTGGCTCCCTCGGCCGCGACAGGCGCATCAACGCCAGCCCCGCGAGCACCGCCACCGACGCCACCGCTGCCTCCCGCGCGCTCGCGCCAAAGGCCACCAGCGTCAGCCCCAGCGCCAGCGTGGGCACCGCCAGCAGCGCGTGCACCGGCCGCAGGTTCCGCTCCCGCCGTAGCGACAGCACCACGAGCGCCGCCGCCGTGACGCCGAACTGCATCAGCACCGCGATGGCGGAGAGCGCGAAGAGCTCCGACAGGTCCCCCAGGTTCACGAACCCCAGCACCAGCGCCCACGTCACCGCCAGCGCCCGCATGGGCACGCCCGACGCCGACATGCGCTCCAGCCCGAACAACGAACGCTCCCCGGAGGCCAGCGCGGACAGGTAGCGCGGCGTCGTCACCATCATCCCCACGCAGATGCCCAGCGCGGACACGCTCGTTCCCGCACCCACCAGCCGCTCCAGCCCCGTGCCGCCCCACACCCCCGCCGCCTGCGCCAGGGGCGCGGACGCCCTCGCCAGGTCCGGCAGCGCCGCGACGCACGCCCAGACGAGCCCCACGTACAGCAGCATCGCCAGGAGTAGTGAGCCCACCGTCGCCATGGGCACCGTGCGCTCGGACGCGCGCACCTGCCCCGCGATGACCGGGACGATCTCGAAGCCCTGGTAGGCGAACATCACCGTCAGGCCTGCCTTCAGCCAGGACGCTCCCGTGGCGGGCAGCGGTGGCGGCACATCCCTGTCCGGCAGGAAGAAGAACGCACCCAGCAGCACCGCCAGCGGCACGAGCTTCAGCACCGTGAGCGCTGTCCACGTCCGCGCCGACACGCGAATGCCCGACGCCACCAGCGCCGCCAGCCCCGTCACCAGCGCGGAGGCCAGCAGCCGCTCGCCCACGGGCCCGCCCAATCCCACCGACGGCGCCACCGCTCGCGCCAGGCCCGCCATCACCGCGGACGTGCTCAGGAAGGCGCTGACGTAGGCCACCCAGCCAACGAGGAACGACACGCGCTCGCCGAACGCCGCCCGCGCGAACACCACGGGGCCACCATCCGAGTCGAACCGCCGGCCGAGCACCGCGAACGCGAACGCCACCGGCACCAGCGCCAGGCCCGTCAGCGCGAAGGCCCACACCGCGCCCAGGCCGGGCGCCTGCGCCGCGACCTCCGCGGGCGCGAAGAAGATGCCGACACCCACGATGCCGTTGACGCCCAGGGCCAGCAGCTGGAACGGCCCGATGGTGCGCTCGGGCGCGACGCCGGAGGGAAGGGTGGACACGGCACGGACTTCACTACACCCGCGCCCCGCGCACCATCGCCGTGCTCAGGGATGGGAGAGCAGCACGCTCAGCGCCGCCATGCGCCCGGCCGCGGGCTCCTTCTCCAGGGACTTCGGGATGGTGAGGAACACGTCGTTCTCCCGCTGGTCGCCGCAGGCGCGCGTGCCCCGGTAGTGCCTGCGGTCCCGCTCGATGATGAGGTTGTAGCCGCACGGCCCCACCGACCCCGT
Source organism: Corallococcus sp. CA054B (assembly GCF_003611625.1). Taxonomy (NCBI): domain Bacteria; kingdom Pseudomonadati; phylum Myxococcota; class Myxococcia; order Myxococcales; family Myxococcaceae; genus Corallococcus; species Corallococcus sp. CA054B. The sequence goes on along the minus strand of NZ_RAVY01000080.1, from coordinate 20,449 downwards.
CAGTTCGTCCGGGCTGAGCGTCAGCGACGAGGGCTCGCCCGCGAAGGTGCCCATCATCTCCACCACGTCCGGACGCTCGGTCACGGTGAGCTCCACCGGTTTCTCTCCCACCGTGCCCTCGACGCGCCGTTCCGACAGCTTCAGGTCCACGGGGCGCTGGAAGGCCTGGCCTTTCATCGCGTTGTCCGACAGCTGGAGCTTCAGGTCCGGGCCCTGGAGACCCTGCGCGTCGACGCTCGCACGCACGGTCGTCCGGGGCGTCCGCAGCTCCACGGTGTCGTTCTTCTTCGCCACGGCGGATCCGCCCGCGAGCAGGGCGGCAACGATGAGGATGCGAGCGGTTCTCATGCTTCAAAGCTGGGGCGTCGAGCCATGCGTCACCAGGGCCATGTCCCGGCTGCTCGGCGGGCCGCACGTTCGTGATATCCGTTCGCGCGTGTCCCGCACGCGCCTGCTGGCCCTCCTCGTCGCACTCGCCGCACTCGTGGTCGCCGTCTGGCAGCGCTCCCGGGCGGTGGAACGGCTGGGCCAGGACTTCGACGAGGCGGTCTACCTGCCCATCGCCTTCACCTATGCCCAGATGCTGGACGAAGGCCGCTGGGGCGACATCGGCGCGCTCCGGGAGAACTTCGAACACCCGCCCCTGGTGAAGCTGCTCTTCGCCGAAGCCGTGCGCGTGACGGGCGCTCCGGAGCCGGACTGGCGGGATGTCCCCATGGGCCGGCCCCTCCCGGACGCCGCGCGCCCCGCGTTCGGCGTGACGCGCGGCCTGTCCGCGGTGGCCGGGGTGCTCCAGGTGGGGCTCGTCGCCCTCGTGGATCCGTTGGGCGCGCTCCTGCTCGCGTGGGACCCGTACCACACGAAGTACACGTCCCAGGCGTACCTGGAGGCGGTGCCAGGGCTGCTCGCGATGCTTGCGCTGCTCGCGTTCGAGCGCGCCCGGCGTGCGGGCTTCGCGACGGGATGGACGGCGGTGTCCGGCGCGCTGCTGGGGCTCGCGGCGGCGGGGAAGTATCCGTATGGCCTGGTGGGCGGGCTCACGTTCCTGCCCTTCCTGGTGGCGGGCGCGCGCACGCGGTGGCGTCCGTGGGCCGCCATCGTCGTGTCCACGGCGGCGGTGTTCATCCTGGCGAACCCGGCCCTGTGGGCGTCTCCGTTCGCGTCGCTGTGGGAGTCCATCACCTTCCACTGGAACTACTCCCACAACGAGCACGTGCGCCGCGCGGGGCTGCCCTGGTACCAGCCGCTGGTGTTCCTCATGGACACGTGGCTGTCCGGCTCCGACCCGGGCATCTACCTCACGCACTTCAACGCGCGGGCGCTGTTGGCGCTGGCGGTGCTGGGCCTGCCCCGGACATGGCGCGAGCGGCCCGTGTGGGCGGTGGCCGCCGTCGTGGGCCTGGTGTTCCTGCTGCTGTGGAACACCAAGTGGCCGCAGTACCTGCTGCTCGTCATTCCCGCGCTGTGCGTCTGCGCGGGCCGGGGCGTGCGGACCGTGGCCAGCGGAGCCGTGTGGCTGTTCCGCAAGCTCCAGGGCTCGCGCGTCAGCGCAGGTGCGTGAAGACGCACGGGTCCGCGGGCAGGTCCAGGTCGCAGGTGGGCATCAGGCACGTCACCGTCGCGCGGCGGGGCAGCGGCACCCACCCCGAGCGCAACAACAGACAGGCCGACGTACCGGGCCCGCGCAGCATGCCCGCGAGCGCCACGCCCCGGCGCTCCATGTCCTGCATGGCCACCTGGAGCAGCCGCTGCCGGTCCGCGGTGGACACGGAGGCGTGGAAGGCCATCAGGTCCACGACCTCTGCGGTGAGCTCTCCCACGCCCGTCATCAACAGGCTGTGGGAGCTCACCAGCCCGCGCACCTCGCCGTCCTGCTCCAGCACGAAGGTCCGGGGCACGTCGCGGTACTGGAGCTGGGCCGCCAGCTGCTCGGTCGAGTACGTGTAGCCCAGCGTCACCGGGCGCAGCGTGTCGTGGACCAGCGCCGTGCAGCGGCCCAGGTCCGCCGGCTGGTAGGGGCGGATGCCCTGGGTGTCCGCCTCCCGGAAGCGGTGCCGCAGGAAGGGATGCGCCAGCGTGAACAGTCTCCGCTCGTTGTCCGTGAACGACCAGCGGGCGAGCGCTCGCGCATCAAAGGCATACATCCACAGCCCCAGTCCTCCGAAGAGGCGCGTGTTCCACGTGCGCCGCCAGAAGCCCGGCGGGCGGGGCTCCGTGGTCGTGAAGCCCAGGGTGAGCCGCGCCGCCCGGTCCTGGTGCCGCCGCAGCAGCTCGTGCGCGAGCTTCGCGCCGATGCCCTGTCCCCGGTGGGAGTTCGTGACGGTGGCCCGCAGTCCATAGCTGCCGTCCACTTCCAGGCGTCCCAGGCGCAGCTTCGCGGGCTCCGCGAAGAGGGTGCCCACCAGCGTCTTTCCTTCGTACGCCGCCAGCAGGTAGTCGCGCGGCGCCTGTCCGTCCCGGAACAGGCGCCAGTCGCAGAAGCGCTTGTCCCAGACGGGGAGCGGGGTCGTCTTGCCGTAGGTGGATTGCCAGACGCGGTTGAGGAACCAGGACGCCTCGGAGGCGTCACCTTCGAAGGTGCGCACCTCAATCATGGCCTGCCCTCCGGGACGGGATGCCAGAGTGCCCGGGGGTGGCGTGCCGCATGCGCCATGCGATTGCTGTTCATGGCGAGGAAGGTAGGGAGGGGGGCCGAGTTGGAAATCGGCCGCCGAGGACGGCTCCTCCCTGGCTGTCATTGCCGCGTCAATGTCAGGCCTTCCGCGTGCGGTGGTCCACAGGCACCGCGCTGACAGGGCGGGGGAGTGTGCGGGGCTCGCCGTCCCGCGCGCTTCAGCGAGGGGTGAGCGCGAAGTCCGCGTACACCGCGCCGTGGTCGGAGCCGCCGTAGCCGCCGGTGGGCTCGCGGGCCACACGGAAGGAGCCCGGCACATAGACGCCGCCCCCGTTGGGCGCGAGGTAGAGGTGGTCGATGGCCTGGCCCCTGCCGGAATAGAAGTACGTCCAGGTCTCGTTGTCCGGCCGGTCCTTCGCGACGCGCAGCAGGGCCTGGTCCAGGGCGTTGATGGGCTCCGAGCCGGGGATGTCGTTGAGGTCTCCGCCGAGCACGATCATCGCGTCAGGGAACTCCGTCGCCGATTGGAGGACGATGTCCCGCGAGGCATTGGCCTCCGCCAGGCGGCGGCCCGGATCGTCGTCCACCTTGGAGCGGAAGTGCGCCGCGAAGACGATGACCCGCGTGCCGTCCACGTCCACGTGGACCTCGAGCAGGTCGCGGGAGAAGCGGGTGGCGGAACCATCCGGCCTGTAGATGTAGAGGTTGCGGTGGCTGCGCACTTCCGTGATGGCGTGACGGGAGAGGACCGCCACGTCCACGGAGGCCTTGGTGTACGTCTCCCCGAGGCGCGATTCGGGGAACTGCGGGACCTTCTTCAACAGTCCATCCAGCGAGTTCTGCGTCTCGACCTCTTCCAGCATCACGATGTCCGCGTTGAGCGCGGTGATGGCCCGGCCGAGCTGGCTCACCTGCGCCTCGAACTCCGCCTCGGTGGGCAGCTCCTCGTAGTTGGAGCCGCCGCAGGAGCCCGTGTCGCAGACGGTGTCGAAGAGGCGGTGCACGTTGAACGCCGCGATGCGCACGCGGGTTCCGGACGGATCCACCGGCGAGCCGCTGTCGGGCTGGGGGCAGTTGCCCTGGACGCAGGCGCCGGCATCGGGAACCGACTGGGTTTGAGGAGACCGGCCGTCACAGCCCGCGAAGGCGAGCACCAGGCCCCACAGGGCCAGGGTCGAGCGGGGACGGAAGCGGAAGCGGAAGGGGAGCCGCGGCGGGGGTGACATCGGGGCGGCAACCTAACATCGGCCCTGTGCAGGTGCTGCGCGGACCCGCCTGGAGTGTCCGTCGACGCGGCGCGGCTCGCGGCGACGTCCAGGGGGCGGACTCCAGGTCCAGGTGATGCGGACCCCGGGTGGGACCATCCCGCCGCTCCAGGCCCGGGCCGTGCCGACCGGCCACGGAACGGTCAGCGCCGTTCGGCGCGACTCCGCGACCGCTCGCCCCCGAGGCCCCCAGCCGTGCCACCGGGCGTGTGCATCCTGCCGTCGTTCCGGGTGCTGACGCGCCCGCGAGGTGCCGACGCCATGAACCCGTCCGTCCCCATGTCCCCGCTTCCTCCTTCTCCCGCTCCCTCCGTCACGGCTCCGGACCGGTCGGTGCTGCCCTGGGTGCGCGCCCCGCGCCGGACGCTGGCGGCGTCGCTGGCCCTGGGCGTGCTCGCGGAGGTCCTGCTCGAAAGGGCCCGCTGGGGCCTGGGCTTCCCGTTGCTGGTGGCGGCCCTGGTGGGCGCGCTCGCGTGGCTGGGCGGACGTGAGGGCTGGCAGCGCGCGCGGCCCAACGCGTGGCTGCTGGCGCCGCTGGGCCTGGTCAGTGTCTTCGTGGCGGTGCGGGACAGCTCCTGGCTGCTGGCGCTCAACGTGATGACCGCGGCCGTGCTCCTGATGCTGCTCTCGCACTTCTGGGCCGCGGGCCGCGTGGAGCGGCTGGGGCTCGCCGACTACATCCTCGTCTTCTTCGGCTCCGCCGCGCAGAGCCTGCTCTACCCGCCGGTGCTCGTCCGGGACAGCGTGGACGTGCGCGGGCTCAAGACCCACTCGCGCCTGCTGGGGGCGCTGTCGCGAGGCCTGCTGCTGGCGCTGCCGGTGCTGCTGGTGTTCGGGGTGCTGCTGCAATCCGCGGACGGCGTCTTCTCCTCCACCCTGGAGCGGATGTTGTCGTTCGACCTGGACCTGGAGCAGCTGGTGCTGCGCGGCATGGGCGTGGCGTTCGGCGCGAGCGTCGCCGCGGGCGTGCTGGGACATGCGCTGCGCCGCCGCGCCACGAAGGAGCTGGGGGACGCGGAGGTGGCGCCGGCCACGCCGCGCCTGGGGCTCATCGAAGCGCTCACGCTCATCTTCGCCGTGAACGCGCTGTTCTTCGTCTTCGCGGCCTTCCAGGTGGCGTACCTGTTCGTTGGTGACGCGTCGTCGCCCGCGGCCGGCTACACCTTCGCGGAGTACGCGCGGCGCGGCTTCTTCGAGCTGGTGGTCGTCGCCTCGCTGACGCTGGCGCTGGTGATGGCCCTGACGCGCTGGACGCGGCGCGAGACGCGCGTGGCCCAGACGGTCTTCCGCGCGAGCACGTCGTTGATGGTGGTGCTGACGCTGATCATCCTCGCCTCGGCGATGCGGCGCCTGTCGCTGTACGAGGACGCGTTCGGCTACACGCTGCTGCGCGTGCACACGCACGTCTTCATGGTGGCGCTGGGCGCGGCGCTGGCCTGGCGTGCGGTGACGCTGTGGTGGAAGCCGGAGCGCTTCGCGGTGGGCGCCTTCGCCACGGCCCTGGGCTCGGTGCTGGTGCTCAACTTCCTCAACCCGGAGGCCTTCATCGTCCGCCACAATCTGGAGCGGTACGCGCGCACCGGATCGTTGGACACCGAAATGTTCTACGACCTGTCCGCGGACGCCGTGCCCGGGCTGGTCCTGGCGGAGACCCTCCTCGATGAGTCCGCGACGTACGCGTGGCGTCTGGCGCCCGTCCTGAAGGAGCACCGGGAGCGGTTGGAGCAGCAGGAGTCGGTCCCGGAGTGGAATGTCTCCCGCTTCCTCGCTCGCCGTGCGCTGCTGCGGACCGGCGCCAGGAGTGCGCCCGTGAATCCGTGAGGCACCCTGGATAGATTCCGGCGCCATGAGCGAAGTCGCCGGACGCCGTGTCTCCGCCTTGCCCCCCATTCCCGCGGTCCTCATCGCCGTGGTGAGCGTGCAGGGGGGCGCCGCGCTGGCGAAGGGGCTCTTCCCCGTCCTGGGCTCGGTGGGGGCCGCGGGCCTGCGGTTGGTGCTGGCGTCGGTGATGCTGCTGGCCTACTTCCGCCCGCCGCTCTTGCGCTACACGCGGGCGCAGTGGGCCGCCGTCGTGCCGTATGGCGTGGCGCTGGGCGTGATGAACCTCACGTACTACCTGGCCATCGCGCGCATCCCGCTGGGGCTCGCGGTGACGCTGGAGTTCGTGGGGCCCTTCGTGCTCGCGGTGGTGGGCTCGCGCAAGGTCTTGGATTTCGTGTGGGTGCTCTTCGCGGCGACGGGCATCGTGTTGATTACCCCCTGGACGGCGAAGCCCGGCGGGTTGGATCCGCTGGGCGTGGTGCTGGCGCTGACGGCGGGGGCGTGCTGGGCGCTCTACATCCTGGCGGGAGGAAGGCTGTCGCGCCGCGTGCCGGAAGGGCAGGGCGTGGCGGCGGGCATGGTGGTGGCCATGCTGACGGTGCTGCCCTTCATGCTGCGCGAGGGCCACCTGGAGCGGATGACGCCGGGACTCTTCGCCGCGGGCGTGGGCGTGGCGCTGTTGTCCAGCGCGCTGCCGTACTCGCTGGAGATGATGGCGCTGGGCCAGCTCTCCAGCCGCACCTTCGGCATCCTGATGAGCCTGGAGCCCGGGGTGGCCACGCTGGTGGGGTGGTTGTTCCTGCGCGAGCAGCTCACGCCCTTGCAATGGCTGGCGGTGGCGCTGGTGAGCGTCGCGTCCGCGGGAGCGACGCTGACGGCGAAGCAGCCCCCTCCGCCCGTGGAGGCGTGAGGTGGTAGGGTTTCACGGATGCGATGGCTCTCCGCGTTGAAGGTGCGCCTCTCCTGGATGGTCGGCCTGGCCAGCGTCCTGTTCGCGTCCAGGGCCTGGGCCCGAGGGGATGCGGACGGCCCGACGCCGGTCTTCTTCGTGGGCGCCGCCGTCGTGGTGGTGGGGCTCGTCGCGGGAGGGGTGCTGCTCTTCCTCAACATCACTGGCCGTCAGCGCAGGTTCTCTCCCATCCTGGGGCTTCTCGCGGGCCTGGGGACGGTGGTGCTGGGGATGGGATTGAGCGAGCCGCTCCTTTCGGGCGAAGACGACGGCGTGATGAGCGTCGCCCTCTGGTGCATCGTCATTGGCGGCGTCTGCGAAATCATCGCGGCGGGATGGGCGTTGCTGCGCCCCGGCCGCGGCCGAAGCTCAGCGCCGAAGAATCCTTGATATGGACGCGAATAAATCCAAGGAGACTGGCGGCCTGGCCGCCCTGAAGGGTTACGACTATCAGGAAGTGGCGACCGTATGGCTCGCTCTGCATCTCATCTTCGAGCGCCAGGTGCCGTACGTTGTCATCGAGCCCGCACCCCATGCGGACCTTGAAGCCGTTCCTGCCGAGGATGCTTCCTCCCATGTTCGCTTCGATTCAGCGCGCATCCTGTTTCAAATCAAGTATCGAGGGAGCGCCTGGACGGGAAAGGCCGCTTTCCGGAAGATCGTCGAGGCGCCCCTTCCTTCAGACGCCTCGCCCGCGCGCAAGAGGTCCCCTGTTCCGGTGGCGCAGCTCGCCGCGGATCCTTCGCTGCGTTACGTGCTGATTACCAACGGCCAGTTCGCTTCAGACTCAAGGGACTTTGTTGTTCCCAGTCTGGAGCGCCTTCCAAGGAAGGTGCCGAAGGCAATACTCGAGGTCCCCGAAGGCGCTTCCTCCGAGGAAATTGCTTCCCGCATTGGCATCATGGAGCTGCTGACGCACGCAGAACTCACGACGCGCATTCGTCGATTGTTCGAGAGCTCAGACGTTGCGCTGTTTGTCCCGGCGACACGCTTCGATGAAGCCTTGATGCTGCTGAAGCAGGACGTGCACGCAAGGCTCATCGGGGATGGTCCATTACAATGGACGCGAGAGGACATCCTTGTGCGACTGCGCGGTCTGGGAGGCTCACCCACGCAGACCGCGGACATGCATGACTTCGTGCCTCCTCAAGGCTACGAGCAGTTCGAGGAGCGGCTGGCGAAGGGAAACGGGCTGCTTCTGAAAGGGCCTCCGGGCGCAGGGAAGACCCTGGTCGGTGACATGCTCACATTCAAGCTGCGGACGGCCTCGCCTCCTTTCGAGGTGGTTCACGCGGATTCGCCAGGAGACATCCTGCAACGTCTTGGCCAGGGTGGCCCATTCTTGTTTCGCGTGGATGACCCCTGGGGACAGGATGCGCGAACTCCGGAGAAGGGCTGGGCCGCGCAGTTGCCAACCCTGTTCCGGCGAGTCTCCGGGACTGCCCACAAACTTCTTGTCACCACCCGCATGGGCCTGCTGGCAGAAGCCTATGGTGGGGATGTCCCTCCTGAAGTGGAGAGGGCAAGCGCGACACTCGACTACGAGAGCTACGACACGTCGGCCCGGCAGCGAATCCTGGAACGAAAGTCGCAATCCCTCCAGTCGGTGAGTCGGCGACAGTTTGTCCGGAAGCATTGTGAAGAGATCCTCGAGACATTGAAGGTCCCCCTCTCCATTGATCGCTTTGTCTCCGCGGTGATCGCGGCACCGAGACACTCCGAGTTGGACCTCGCGAGGCTCCTCCATGACGCCGAAGTGGGCGAGTTGTCCGGAACGCTGGAGCGCGAGGTTCGAGGGTTGGGCTGGGCCGGGGTTCCAGCCATGTTCCTATGGACACAGCTCTGCGTGAGCGCGGCCTGTGACTTCGGGGTCGTGCGGATGCGCGCGCAACGTTTGTCGCGCCAGCCCCAGAAGCCGTTTCCCATCCAGAGGCTCGTGGATTGGCTGGTGGAGGCTGGATGGTTGCGGCGGAATGACATGCGCCTGAGTGCCCACCCCACGACGGTGACGGGGCTGGGACGGTTCCTGGACAGCCTGCCGGATGAGGCCGACCACCTCATGGCGGAGTTGCTGGAACAACTGTGTGGCATGGATGAGGTCCACGCGGCTTATGAGATCGCCGACCGCCTTCCCGATGCGAGACGTGCCTCGCTTCCTCACGAGCTCTCCACCCGCATCCAGCAACATCTGCTTGATGAGGTGCTGCGAACCCCGTTCGGAAACTTCGTGGAGGTGTTGCACGCGATGCGCCGATGGGCGCCTGAAGGCGGGCCGGTCGCGCTCTTGATCGATGCCCTCCTGCATCCTCCCAGGGTAGAGAATGCGGGCTGGTGGGAACTCAGCTGGGTCCCACCAGACTGGCAACCCCCGACCTATGAGCTCATCCAGGCGTCTTCTGACGCACGGCGGATCCTGGAGCGCTACATTCACTTCTGGCCCTGGACGGCAGGTCTCGCGCTGCACGATAGCGGGTTCGAGGAGTGGACCTCGCGTTTCGGATGGGACCTGAGTCAGGTGTATTCGCAGAGCCTCAATGATTCCCTTGAGGCTGGCGGTCATGCCGTCGGAGAACTGGCCCAGGGCGCGTTGAGTGGACCGGCGCCTGACTATGAGGCGCTTCTAGACAAGATCCTGATGGCATTGGAGAAGCCACCGGAGGGAGACGCTCCCAGCGAACTGTATCGAAAGGCCAATCAGGGAGTGCTGGATGCCGCGTACGCCGACTATCTCTTGATTGGAGATGGCACTCCCCATGAGGCCGCCTACACCGCGCTGGATGGCTGGGTGGTGGCTCGGCGACGGCGAGAAGGCCATGCGTGGATTCTCACCCATCCCCGGAGGGGTCGTCTGTACGGTCGATGGGCGGATGCCATGCGCGAGGGGAATTCTCCGCCGGGGGTGGCGGAAGTCGAAGCATTCCTCGATGTTGGAGAGGCGGTGTCCTCCGACGACGCCTGGCGCATCATCGCGGAGCATCAGTTCGCAAGCCTTGCCCCTCGCATGATGGATGCGCTCGGCACCCTCCCGCAGGAGGGTATCGGGAGTTGTCTCGGCGCCTTGTCGAGTCTCATTCCGGCGCCGGAGCTTGGGTCGGCTCTCCGCGAGCGGAGTCTGGGGTGGCCCGAGGAGCGCCGGGCGTTCGTCGTCATGGCTGCCGAGGGGCTTGCGTCCTGGTCCAACGACGGGATGAAGCCCTACCGTGATGAGGTGAGCGCGGCCATGGGCTTCCCTCTGGCCGCCCTCGTGAAGCAGTGCATGCGCACGGCCTCGGACAAAGAGGGGCTTCACGGGGTGAAACGGGTTTCGTCTGAAGACTGCGCGCGGCTGCGTCAATGGGCACTGCACCCGGAGGGAAAGCTCGGGGAAGCCAGCCTGCTGACCCTGGCTGTGTCAGGCGAGTCCGTGCTGACGGAAGCAGCGCTGGCCCTGGCCAGCGGTGACTACAGGGTTCGCGTGAAAGCTGTCCAGGCGCTTGCAAAGGATTCTTCGTCCGATGCACGCGCACTCCTTCTGCGTACTTTGTCTGACGACGAGGCCAGGGTTCGAGAGGCTGTCGTTCGTGCCTTTCCCTCAAGGGCCTCGTCAGAAGAGCAGCAAGCCCTTCTCCGCCATGCGCACGATGAGAGTTCCTTCGTCCGGAAGGCCTTCGTCGGGGTGATGGCCCGAGAGCATTGGGACTTGGGGCGCAACGCCCTCGTCGAGTTGCTTCGAGATTCTCACGACGACGGGCCCGGGGTGGAGGCGCACGTCGAACATGGGATTGCTCAGGCTGCTGCCAAGGCCCTTGTGAAATGGAAGCCCCATCCTCCAGCAGTCATCGACGAACTCTTGCGCTTCGTAGCGGACGGGTTGGATGCCAACACGGATCCAGAGGTCCACAAGACCGTATTGGCGACGCTCATGAATCTCGACGACCCGCGGGTCGCCGCCACGATTTCATCCGCCATCCACAGCGTCACCGGGCTGACTCGCTCATCCGCCACGCACCTCTGCTTGTTGCACGTGCAAGCGCTCAGCATTCACTTGCCTCGATACCCGCGAAACCGCGAGGTCGTCGCGATTGTCCCCCTCGTGCGGGAGGCCATGGGCACCGAGGACTTTTCCACGGGATGCGCCATGCTGGTGCTCGGGATGGTGGGCGCGCACGCCGACACGGCTCGGATCCTGGAAGCCTGCGAGCCGCATTGGGAGCGGGCTGTGCTCGCATTGCTGGGAGCCGCATTGACGGATGTTGCTCCATCCGACGCGGCCGAGCAGGTGCTACGCCAGCACGAAGGGATCGAACACTTCATCGCCTGGTCTCGACGCGGAGAGCAGGCGACAGCCGAGGTCTGGGCCCGTCGATGGAGCGCTCATGCCAGTCTCCATGCTTGGTTCGCCGAACTCTGGGAAGTCGGGGGCGGCTGGGCCAATGCCATCCTTTGGGGTGGGCAGCTCCGTCATGGACGGGCGTTCGTGGCCAGTATCGAGGCCCACCCTCGTTTGAGGGCCGAGCCCGAATCCTGATGCATGGGCGCGGCTCAGACTCATGGACGACGGGTCTCCCGGCGTCAGGGAAGTGAATCCAGCGCCGCGAGCAGCCGCCCCACGTCCTCCGCCGTGTTGTAGTGGAGCAACGACGCGCGCACCGCGCCGTCAGGCATGAGCCCCAGCGCCTCCGCCGCCATCGTCGCGTAGTAGTGCCCCGCCGCGACGCCCACGCCCTGTTCCGCCAGGTGCTCGGCCACGGCGCGCGGCGCCACGCCGGTCACGTTGAAACAGAACGTGGCCACGCGTCCGGCGGACGTCTTCGGTCCGTAGAGTTGCACGCGCGGATGACGGGACAGCTGCTCCAGCGTGGCCTCCAGCAGCGGCTGTTCCAGCTGCGCGATGCGCTGGAAGGCCCGCGCCAATCCCTCGCGTCCCGGCTGGCCACCGCCCAGCACGTCGCGCAGGTAGCGCAGCGAACCCAACCATCCGGCCCAGCCTTCATGGTTCGCCGTGCCCGGCTCGAACTTCTGCGGACCGTCATCCGGCATGAACCACAGCTTGTCCGCCGGAAGCCCTGCGAGCAGCTCGCGCCGCACGAACAGACAGCCCAGGTGCGGACCGAAGACCTTGTACGGAGAGAACACCGCGAAGTCCGCGCCCCACGCGCGCACGTCCGGCAGGTGATGCGGACTGGAGTGCACCGCGTCCACGAACAGCCACGCGCCCACGCCGTGGGCCACCTCCGCCGCCGCGGCCACGTCCGGCGTCGCGCCCACGGAGTTCGCCGCCGCTGACACCGCCACCAGCCGCGTGCGCGGCGTGACGAGCTCGCGCAGCTCGGACGTCTCCAGCCGTCCCTCCGGCCAGCTCGCGCGCCAGGTCGTCACCTTCACGCCCTGCGCCTCCAGCGCACGCCACGGGGCCGCGTTGGATTCGTGCTCCAGCTCGGAGATGACCACCTCGTCGCCAGGCTTGAAGAGGCGTGAGACGGCCCGGCCCACCTGGAAGGTGAGCGCGGTGGCGCTGGGCCCGAGCATGACTTCATCGGGCCGGCAGTTCAGGAACTCCGCAGTCTCCTCGCGCGCCCGGGCCTTGAGCGCCGTGGCCACGCGGGAGGCGGGGTAGGGCTGGCCCACGTTGCAGCTGCCACCCGAGAGGAATTGATGGATGGCGTCGATGCAGTGCGTGGGCACCTGCGCCCCCGCGGCGTTGTCCAGGTAGCTGAAGCCGGACCGCAGGGCGGGGAAGTGCTCGGCGAAGAGGGAGGGCATGGGACGCGGAGCATAGCCCTCCGCCCTTCCTCACGAACTACGGCGTGCCGAAGTCCTGCGTCCAGTACGCGCGGTACGTGCTGGACGGCGCGTTGTAGTAGCCGATGCCCGACTGCTTCAGCGCCCCGTTCATGATGTTGTTGCAGTGACCGGTGCTGGCCATCCAGCCGTCCACCACCGCCTGCGCGGTGCCGTAGCCCGCGGCGATGTTCTCCGCCGCCGTCCGGTAGCTGTAGCCCGCGGACGCCATGCGCTGCCACGGCGTGGAGCCGTTGGAGCCCGTGTGGCTGAAGAAGTTGTTCGTGCCCATGTCCTTGGAGTGCTTGCGCGCCGCACAGCGAAGCTTGTCATTGGTCGTGAGCGCGCCCACCGCCGGCTTCGCCACGCCGCCACAGGTGGCGCCCGCCGCGCGGCGCTGGTTGATGAGCGTGAGCACGTCCGTCTCGAATTGCACCCAGGCCGGGTCCCACGTCGTCACGTCGTCGCAATACGCGGCGCTCGCGCTCAGCCCGTTGCCGGCGACGTCCGTCTGGACCGGCGGCACGACGACGCCTTCCCCTTGCGGCGTGGGCGCCTCCTCGCCTCCACAGCCGCCGAGCAGGGCAGCGGCGCTCAGCAACGTCAGACACAGCGAACGGGACGAGGGCTTCATGGACAGACCTTTCACCGGCGGGGGCCGGCCAGGGGGAGGGGGTTCAGCGAGATGCATTCTTGTCGGTGATTCCCGGTTTCCGCCAGGGACCCTCCGTGCATTGCGATTGACGCGTGAAACGGCGGGGTTGTGTCAGCGGTGTTGGTGATGGAAAGTTCTTTCACCGTGATGACGCCTTCCGCTGTGCCTGCCATTCGTTCCGTGGTGCTGGACACCAACGTGGTGCTGGACGTGTTCGTCTTTGATGATGTCTTCACGCGGCCGCTGGCGCAGGCGCTGCGTTCGGGCGCGCTGACGGCGTGGGCGGACCGGCACACGCTGAAGGAGCTGGCGCTGGTGCTCGCCTATCCCTCGTTCAAGCTGACGGCGGACGCGCAGTGGACGGTGCGCGAGGCGTACGGCGCGCTCGTGCGTATCGCGGACGGAGAGGGCACTCCGGTGGAGCTGCCGCCGTGCCGGGACCGGGATGATCAGAAGTTCCTGGAACTGACGGCGCGCGCGGGGGCGTCATGGCTGGTGAGCAAGGACCAGCGCGTGCTGTCCATGGGCGGCGGACGGCGGCTGCCCTTCGAGGTGCTCTCGCCTCGCCGTGCCTCGGAGGCACTGGAGGCGGGAGGCTTCACACGGAGCGCTTGAAGCAGGCAGGCAGGGGTGCGTACGCGCAGTCAAAATCGCGCTCCGCGCTTGGTGACCCGGGCATCTCGGGCCATCCTGCGGCCCGGTGCGTTCCTCACTCCTGATCCTCCTGTTCTGCGCCGGCTGTGCCGCGCGTGTCGTCACCCCCCGTCCCGGCGCCCGCTCCGGCTCCGGTGCAGGCCTCGCCCGCGACGCCTCCCGTGGAGACGCCGGCCGCGACGCCGCCCGCGCAGGCCCCGGCTCCGGCCTCGGCCGAGCCCCAGGCCACGCCCGCCGTGAGCGCGTCCGGTGCCCCCATCGCGATGCCCTCCCCGGCGGAGGTCGCCGCCGTCGTCACCGACGCCGCCGTGCGGGAGAACCCGTGCCCCGTGGACGCGGAGGAAGAGGACGACGAGGCCACCGCGGCCACCGACGATGAAGGCGTGAGCGAGGAGGGCGAGATGCAGGCGCCGCTCGCGCCCGCCGCGCCCGCGGGGCCGCTGTACACCGCCGACCTGTCCGACGAGGCGCTCGCCGAGGCGTGGAAGAAGGACCCGGCCACGCTGGGCTCCATGTCCATTGGCTTCGTGGAGAGCGGCCGGCAGATCAACAGTGTGCGCGTGCCGGATGACAAGGATTGGATCGTGGTGTCGCCGGACATCGCCTACGGCACTCAGGAGACGGTGGACTACGTGGCCGCCGCGATCCGCGCCGTGCGCGCGCAGTACCCGAACGTGCCCACGCTGCGCGTCAACCGCCTGTCCACCAAGGACGGTGGCTACCTGCGTCCGCACAAGAGCCACCAGAACGGCCGCGACGTGGACTTCGGCTTCTACTACCCGACCGCGGAGCCGGTGCGTGAGCGCGAGCGGGAGCGCTACATCGACGTGGCCATGAACTGGGCGCTGGTCCGCTCGCTGGTGGTGAACACCGACGTGCAGATGATCCTCGTGGACAAGCGCGTGATGAAGGTCCTGTACGACTACGCGCTGTCCATTGGCGAGGACAAGGTGTGGCTGGATTCGCTGTTCAACGCGGGCTTCAACTCACTGATCAAACACGCGCGCCGGCACCGCGACCACTTCCACGTGCGCTTCTTCAACGGCCGCGCGCAGGAACTGGGCCGCCGGGTGGCGCCGCTGCTGGCGCTCCAGCCGGACCAGAACCTGATGATGTACAAGGTCCGCAACGGGGACACGCTGGGCGGCATCGCGTTGCGTCACAACTCCAGCGTGGTGGCCATCAAGAAGGCCAACCGGATGCGCAACACGTTCCTGAGCATTGGCCGGCGGCTGGTGATTCCGCTGAAGGGCCCGTGCACGCACTGCCCCATCCCCCCGCCGGTGCAGCTGCCTCCGCGCCGGCTGCCTCCCCAGGCGCAGGCCCCCGCTTTGGTGAACACGACGCCCGCGGCTTCGGGCAAGCTGCCCAGCCCGTGCACTCCCGCCGCGCCGGCACCGACGCCGGTGGCCGTTCCCACGGGTGTTCCCTCCGGTCTGTCGACCGGGCGCTGAAAGGCTTCTGCTTCCATGGCAACTCCGCACATCTCCGCGTCTCCCGGTGACTTCGCTGAAGTAATCCTCATGCCGGGCGACCCCCTCCGGGCGCGCTACATCTCCGAGCGCTTCCTGGAGAACGCGCGCTCCGTCACCGCGGTGCGCAACATGCTGGGCTTCACCGGCACCTTCCGGGGCAAGCGGCTGTCGGTGATGGGGCACGGCATGGGCGTGCCGTCCATCTCCATCTACGCGACGGAGCTGGTGCGGAGCTACGGCGCGAAGGTGCTCATCCGTGTGGGCAGCTGCGGCGCGCTGCGCACGGACGTGAAGCTGCGCGACGTCATCGTGGCGATGGGCGCGGGCACGGACTCCAACGTGAACCGCATGCGCGTGATGGGCCACGACTTCCCGGCGGTGGCGGACTTCACGCTGGCCCGGCGCGCGGTGGAGGCGGCGGAGAAGCGCAACAAGCCGGTGCGCGTGGGCAACGTCTTCACCTCGGACCTCTTCTACCACCCGCAGGAAGCGCTCAACGCGACGCTGGAGAAGATGGGCATCCTGGCGGTGGAGATGGAGATCGCCGGCCTGTACGGCGTGGCGGCGGAGTTCGGCGCGCGGGCGCTGTCCCTGCTCACCGTGTCGGACCACATCCGCACCGGCGAGCACCTGTCGCCGGAGGACCGTCAGACGACGTTCGACGAGATGATCGAACTGGCGCTGGACGTGGCCGCCTCCGAGGCGTGAGGACCTGAGCGCATGGCCTTGCCTCCCCGTAGGGGCCCGGGTTCCCCGCTGGCGCGCAAGGCCGCGCAGCGCACGCCGGGCCACCACTACAACGCGAGCTTCCTGAACTCGGCGGACCGCGCGGAGATATTGGCGTGGCTGGGCACGCTGCACCCGCTGTGGGAGGAGCGCTACTCGAAGCACTTCCCACCGCCGGAAGGGCAGCAGCAGCGGCGGTTGCTCAGGCCCGTGTACTGGCTGGGCAACTGGCAGTTCGCGTGCCTGGACTACTACCGGCCCCCGAAGGGTGTGCAGAACCGCTGCGTGAAGGCGGAGCCGTTCCCGGCGGTGCTGCAGCGGCAGATTGAGAAGGTGGAGGCGCTGGCGCGGCGGATGTTCCGGGGCCCGGACATGCCGCAGGGCTGGCACCTCAACACGTGCCTGGTGAACTTCTACGGCAGCCGGTTGGAGGACGGGCGCTGGGTGGACACCGCGCGCGTGGGCGAGCACAAGGACTTCGAGCCGGGCCCGGTGGCGTCGCTGTCCCTGGGCGAGCGCGCGCTCATCCAGTTCGTGACGTCCACGCGGCCCGGCGAGCGGGACGCGGTGGTGCTGGAGCAGTGGCTGGATGACGGGGCGCTGCAGCTCTTTGGTGGGGCGCAGTGGAAGGACCAGACGTTCCACCGGGTGCAGCGGGTGGACACGCGCGCGGGGCACGTGATGCCGCCGGAGCTGCCGGACTTCCGCACGCGGCGCATCAACCTGACGTTCCGCTACGTGCCGGACGCGCACGTGACGCCGTTCGCGGCGCTGAGCCCGGAGGCCCGCGAGGACGTGCGCCCGTACATGGAGACGCTCGCGAAGGGCAGCCGGTTCTTCCGTGAGGAGCTGGCGCGCGAGCAGCCGCCGGTGAAGGCGGAGTAGGGCGGCACCTCCCGGCCGGCGCGGTTCAAAACCTGTCCGACAGTTGGACAGGTTTTCGCGGGCCGGCTGGCGCCGGGGCCGGCCTCGCGTCCTCCAAACTTGTCCGACAGTCGGACAGGTTTTCGCGGTCCGGCTGGCCCCAGGGGCCTCTCGGCCACTGCGGGTGCTGGGGCCTGTCTCCTGGTCCTCCAAACCTGTCGGACAGTCGGACAGGTTTTCGCGGTGCTCCGCTGGCGGGGAGGCCAGGTAGGGGGCTCCCCCGACCGAAGGTTAGGAGGAGCCCGTCTCGGGGTTCGAGGACGAGGCCGCGGGCGGACGGGCCACGTAGCTCACCTGGGGCGCGGAACCCCGGGACGAACGTCCCGCGCCGCGCTCCGGGCCCTGACGGGGCATCCGGGGACCGTTGTTGGGCAGGTTGCCGCGCGCCTCGCGGGGACCTGAACCCGGACCCCGGCCGTTCTGGCGCGGCTCGCCGTTCTGCTGCGGGGCGCCGTCCTGGAAGGAGCCGTTGTTGCGCGGAGGCCGACCGTTCATGCGCGACTGCGCCCCCGGCCCATCCTGGCGGGGCCCGCCGTTCTGCTGCGGACGCCCATTCGCGCGCCACTCGTTGCGAGGCGGCCGGCCGTTGCTGTTCTGCGATTGCGACGGGCCGTTCACATCCGATTCGCCGCCATGCGGCTGGCCATTCATGCGCGGCGAACCGTTCAGGCCCGCCTCGCCGCCATACGGCTGCTCGTTCTGGCGCGACGGACCATTCAGGCCCGATTCGCCGCCACGAGACCTGCCATTCATGCGCGGCGGCCGGCCGTTCTGCTGCGACTCCTGACCGTGCTCGCCAGACGGCTGCCCGTTCATGCGCGGCTGGCCATTCATGCCCGCCTCACCGCCGCGGGACTGCCCGTTCATGCGCGGCTGGCCGTTCAGGCCCGCCTCACCGCCGCGGGACTGCCCGTTCGTGCGCGGCGGCCGGCCGTTCTGCTGCGAAGCCTGAGCGTTCTCGCTGTAGGCCTGCCCGTTCGTGCGCGGCGGCCGGCCGTTCTGCTGCGAAGCCTGAGCGTTCTCGCTGTAGGCCTGCCCGTTCGCGCGCGGCGGCCGGCCGTTCTGCTGCGAAGCCTGAGCGTTCTCGCTGTAGGCCTGCCCGTTCGTGCGCGGCGGCCTGCCGTTCTGCTGTGACGCCTGGAAGTTCTCGCCGGACGGCTGGCCGTTCGTGCGCGGCGGCCTGCCGTTCTGCTGCGAAGCCTGGACGTTCTCGCCAGACGGCTGACCGTTCATGCGTGCCTCGCCGTTGGGCTGGCGCGGCGGACGTCCATCACGGCGCGGTTCGTTGCGCGGGTTGCCGTTGCGCGGCCCGCCCTGCTGCGGCCGGCCATTCATGCGCGCATCGCCCTGCGCCACCGGAGCATTCGCGCCCTGCGCCGGAGCGCCGTTGCGCGGCCCGCCCTGCTGCGGACGTCCGTTGTTGTTGTTGCCGTTGGGCCGATTGTTGCCACCGCCCTGGGGCGGACGTGCTCCCGCGTTCTGCTGGGGCCCTCCGCTCCCGGGCCTCGGCGCATTGCCGGTGCGCGGCGGCGGCTTGCCACCAAACCCACCGCGCCGCCGGCCATCCCGCGGGCTCGCCGTGACGATGGGCCGCCCGCGCTCGCCGCCACCCTGGCGCAGCACCAGCGCCTCCAGAGCGCGCAGCTCCGCCTCCTCCGCGCTGAGCCCTTCCTCCACCGCCGCCACGGGCGCCGGAGCCGGAGGGACCTCGTTGCGCCGGGCCTCCTCCTGCTGGAGGAACCGCTCCTGCCGGGACGCCTGACGGCCAGCGCCCTGCCGGCGCGGAGCCTCGCGGAACGCGCCCGACGGCACGAACTCCGGCGTCAGCTCGCGCCGCACGTACGCGTTCCAGATTTCGCCCGTGTCACCCGCGCGGCCCGCCAGCCGGGTCGAAAAGCCCTCCAGGAACTGCCGCACGTTGTCCAGGTCCCGGCGGAAGTAGAACTCCGCCTGGCTGTTGCGCGCCGCCGCCACCGTCTGCGGAAAGTCGATGATGGTCGGCCCGGACCCGCTCATCAGGATGTTGTAGGGCGACAGGTCCCCATGAATGAGGTCCGCGCACAGGGTGCGAACCACCTGGGCCCGCAGGTCCAGGTAGAGGGCCTCGGCCTCCTCGGGCGTCTGGGGCGGGGCCTCCACGAGCCGGGGCGCGGGCTGGCCTTCCGCGTCCAGCACCAGCTCCATCAGGAGGATGCCCTCGTAGAACATCACCGGCGTGGGCACGCGCACGCCTTGTGCGTGAAGCTTGTAGAGCGAGTCCGCTTCCGCGTTCTTCCACGCCTCTTCCGCGGCGGCCTGCCCGAAGCGGCTGCCCTTCTCCATGGCGCGGCGCGTGCGCGAGTTGCGCACCTCGCGGCCTTCCTTGTAGCCGGAGTTGTTGCGGAAGTTGCGCTCGTGGCGCTCCTTGTACAGCTTCGCTGCGACGACCTGGCCGGCGTGCTGGACGAGCCACACCTCCGCCTCCTTCCCCGTCTTCAGCTGGCCGATGACGGCGTCGATGATGCCGTCGGCGAGGAGGGTCTCGAGGGAGTCATTCATTCTTAAGCAAAAGGCCGGAACGGCACGGGGCGGGGAGCATCCGTCGTTGCGCACACCGGCGGCCCCTGCTCGCCATGATGCACGTTGGAGATGAGAACACCGGGCAGCCCCTGGTTTCCATCGCCGTTGCGCTGAACGTCATCCAGAAAGCCCACGTACCGCTTGCTAGCAGCTTGGGAAGCAGGGGGCCAGGGGTGCCCCCGTGCCTGTAGCCTGTTCGCCGCCCATCCCTGCCCAGGGACCGGATTGACGTCCGCCCGGCGTCAAACGGTTTTCCGGAGAGGAGCATTCCGCCCATGAAGACCCTGCTCGCGTGCGGTGTCCTGTTGGCCTCGCTGTGCGCCCACGCGGAGGACCGGGTCGCGGCGGCCCGCAAGCGCCAGACAGCGGGTCTTGTCCAGACGTTCAAGGCGGCGGGGCTGTCCTGGCCGCCGGAGGAGCTCTACCTGCGGGCCTTCAAGGTCGAGCGCGAGCTGGAGGTCTGGGCGGGCAGGCCGGGCCAGCCGCTGGTGAAGGTGCGCACCTTTCCCGTCTGCGCGGCCTCCGGGGACGTGGGCCCCAAGCGGGCCCAGGGCGACCTGCAGGTGCCGGAGGGCTTCTACACGGTGGACCTCTTCAACCCGAAGAGCGCGTACCACCTGTCCATGCGGGTGAGCTACCCGAACGCGCTCGACCGCAAGCTGGGCGCCGCGCAGCCCGGGGGTGACATCTACATCCACGGCGACTGCGTGAGCATCGGCTGCCTGGCCATCGAGGACGGCCCCATCGAGGAGCTGTACGTGATGGTGTCCGAGGCCCGCGCGCGCATGGGCCGCGACGTGCCGGTGCACCTCTTTCCACGCCGGCTGGACGCGGCGGGGCTCGCGGCGCTGGAGGCCCTCTCCGGCGTCACCGACGCGCGGAAGGCCTTCTGGCGCGGCCTGGAGCCGGGCTACCGCCTCTTCGAGGAGTCCCGGCGTCCACCGAAAGTGAAGGTGGATGACTCCGCGTCCGCCTACGTGGTGTCTCCAGCTCCCCAGGCCCGCGCGCGCTGAGGAGTTGGTAGAACGGGGGCGTGGGGAGCTGGAG
>NZ_RAVY01000007.1:0-103804 GCF_003611625.1 Corallococcus sp. CA054B | reverse complement strand
GCCTGGGGGGCAGGCAGGGGAGGGGATGTTGCAGGAGCGACCGCCGTGGCCTCAGGAGGATTGACGGAGAGCGTTCAGCGGTTAATGTAGGACGGGTGCGGAGCAGATGGGGCCGCATGACGTACATCGAACCGGGGGCGACCTGGCTTCGACGGGGGCAATGACGTTCGAGACGCGTGCCGAGCTTGTTGGGTGCTCGTAAAACTTCCGACAACAACACAAAAGCCAACGACAACGTTGAGCTCGCGCTGGCTGCCTAACTAGCAGTCTTTAGTGCGCGGTCCCCCTGCTCTCGGTCCGTGGGGTAGGGATGGGCCGTCATAATGCGGACTGGTCGCCAAGGGTGCCTGGGCCCGAGGTGACGAGATCTTTCCAGGACCGGCATCAGGTATCCCGTCCGTGGGAGCCCTGGTGACGTAGCAAATCGCGGACTACGCACGTAGGGTCGAAGAGCCGACGGCTTTCGGACGAGGGTTCGATTCCCTCCGCCTCCACAGTGAAGCCTGGCAATCCAGTACGGGTTGCCAGGCTTTTTCTTTGGGCGGGAGCCCCCCGTGAGCAACGTGACGCCGTACGACGACCTCTGCCCCATCACCTGTGATGCGTCCGTCCGGGTGAAGCTTGATGCGCTGCCTGAGGCTGTTCGTGAACGTCTGGAGTGGGCTGTGAAGGTAGATGCCGCCGTGCGTGGCTATCCCGTGCCGCACTTGGTGGATCCGGTCGTGCCTCGCCCATTGTTTCCCATCGCTGTGCGCGTGGAGGGTTGGCGCGCCAGATACATGGTGGACTTCTTTACGAAGACCCTGGTGATCACGAACGTGGAGCAGATGGCCGACGACATCCGTGAGTAGCCGATGGGCAACACGCCGCGCCACTGACATGCCGTCGTCACCGTTATCCAGGTCGCGGCCAGGGTAGCGCGGGCGCGGCGCATCCAGGTGCAGCAGCTTGTGGTCCGGCAGGTCCACCAACTCGCTGGAGACGGTTGCCTCCTTCAGTGTCTTTGCGCGCAGCGCGGGATTGGCGGACTTCAGCCGGTGGTCGAGCACGCCCAGGACGCCGGGACGAGCGCTCTTGTAGACGAGCCAGCGGCGCGTGACCACGGCCTCCGCGACGGTGCGCAGCCAGCCGTTCTCCTTGTACGCGCGTAGCAGTTCGCGGCTACAGCGACGCGGGCTGAATCTGACGAGCGGGAGGGTGTGGACGAGCTACGGTTTCCCGCCCGGTGCTCTGAAGACGAAGCCGATGGACTTGAGAACACGGCGAACGAGAGAGGCCATGTTCATTTAGAAGGGGTGCCGCTATCGTGACTCCGCCGATTAGCCGGAGGGAATTGTGGCTACACTTAACTTGAATACGCTTGATGGACTTCGTAAGGCAATCGCAGAGAACGCTGATGTATTCATCGGGAATGCCTTGTCGAGTGTGACTGCGGGGACCGTCTATTGCCCCCGATGTTCAGATCGACGGCGAGTGACTCTGAGAGTGCATTATTACCGAGACGGCACGTTCACTGGTTTCCGCCTTCATGCTCGGAAGTCAGTTTCAGGAGCGCCGGTTCCGCCGACTCCGTTGACCGATGGAGAACGTATTGAGCAAATGCTCAAGAGGCTGGAGGGCGGAATGTCTCCCTTTCTGTTTACATATGTTTGCCTACAGTGTGAATGTCTGTTTACTGGTGTTGTTTATAGTGGGCCCGAGAAAGATGAGTTGGCGCTGTTCTCGAAGTCTCCTGGAGGAATTGCAACAGCCCATACCCCAAAAGCTGTCGCTTACTACCTTGACCAGGCGGCCCGCTGTCAATCGGTGGGTGCGTTGAGTGCAGCTATGGCGATGTATAGGGCTTCCCTTGAGCACATTCTAGGGCTGGCAGGTTTCAAAGGGATGCTTCATGCAAAGGTGCAGGCGCTCGTTGCGGCGATAAAAGACGGGTCAGCGCCCGAGTGGAGTAAGCGCCTTGATGTGGCGTACTTGAATTGCATTAAGGAAATAGGAAATGCTGCTATTCACACGAATGGCGGTGATATTTCGGTGCAGGAGCATATTTCGGCTGAGCTTGTTGCTCTCATTCAGGTGACGATCGAGGCGATAATTGATCGTGCGTATGAGGAGCCGGCAAAAGACAAAGCTCGCCTAGAGCAGATGCAGGCAGTTGCTGCGGCCGTTCCCAAGAAGTGAATGTCCAGGGCATTTAGTCCTCAAGCGCTGCATCCTCCGTTCCACGTTGCCCGCCCAGCGGCCCCCGCGTTGCGGCGCTTGGGGATGACGTAGAGATAGATGGGCTATGCGAAGGCATCTGCTCGGTCGTCTCTCGCGTGGCTCCCCTCCTGGCCAGTGAACATCGCCAACTGCGCCTCCATCTTGTCGATCTTCCCCTCCATGTGGACGAGTCCCGCCTTCGCGTAGGAGGACACGGGCGCCACGCGTTCGGCCTTCGACTGCATGGCGCGCTCGGTGAGCACCTTCACCTTCTTCGCCGTGCGGATGGAGCGTCGCGGCTGGGCTCGCGTCGGGGTTGCCCGCCGCCGGCCACACCTTCTCCAGCGTCACGCCGTCCGGGCCACTGCGGGCGAGCACCAGCCCCGCCAACTGGGCACCAGGGCCTGCCCGCGCTCCAGGTGGCGCACTCCCGCCACGAGGGTGCTCCGGTCCAGAACGGCGCTGTAGCAGAGGGCCTGAGCGGCGGAGGCGCCGCAGCGCGTCCCCGTTCGCTTTCACCTCATACCCGTGGAAGATGTCAGAGACCGGGGTAACGGATCGCGTCGGGGTCGGCAGAACGGATCGCATCCGCTGATCCAGCAGCACAGGCCGCTGGCGGCCGGTTGCCCTGCGCCCGCGCGCGGAGGGAGGGTCAAGGGCGCAGAACCGTTCAGGTTTCGGCGAAGCCGACCCTTGACGCTCCCGAGCACGCGGGCTCCTCGTTCTGATCGAAATCGCGATCCGAGCGGGTGACCCGCGAGCGATCCGACAGGGCGGCCCATGACAGAAGAGCGCGGGGCTGAGCGCGGCCATATCCACCCGCACTAGCCCGTACTCCAGCAGCACCCGCGCCTCCTGGTACGTCTCCTGGGGAAGGTGTCTTAAAAGTGGGCTGGCATCAGCATTGCGGCGCGCCTTCAGTCTGCGTTGCAGGTCGCATCCGGACACAATTGCGAGAAGTGTACAGTGTGAACCCGAATGAACGCTAAACTCGGGCATCAACGGAAATGGGCTCAATGAGCCCGATCCGCGTCTGGATAGCGACGCAAATTGCATCAATTTTCGAGGCAATCTGTTTCTGGCTATTCTCTACTTCCTCCTTGAAGAACTGCGGGTCGATAGCATCTATCCGCTCGTCGGAACTCCATTTGAGGGCCTCGTCAAGAGAAGAACCAGCGAGCTCACGAACCTTCTCGTAAACCTCTTTGGGAAAGAAGGGCTGATGCTCTTCGATAATATCTGTCGCGCTCCTCCAGGCGTCAGCAAACTCTTTGACGCGATGCGAAAGTTTCTCGTTGATGCCCTCGGCCGGGTGGAGAGACAAGGTCTTAATTTTCAAGTCGTTGAGCGCTTTCCATGTCAGCGTGTAGAGTTCGAACTCCTTGGTGAATTGCAAATTATGCACTCGGTGCTTGCGAGAGTGCTCAGCTTCAAGGTTTTTGATGAGAATGTCGGTGCGCTCCTTCAATTCGTGGAGACGCTGCGAGGACTCGGCCTGTAGCGCGTGCAACTCGCGCTGGATGGCTAACTTCTCTCGCTCAAGTATGCGGTTGGCCCAGACCTTCCCAATCCAGCTTGATAGCCCGAAGATGAGAGCACCTGCTCCGCCTACGGACAATAGGACCGCGCTCACGAGGTTCCATAGTTCCGTGCTTCTCATGGACTTCGAATGCCTCCTTACATGTGTGCCAGCGCAAGGTATCACTCCGCTGCTTCCACTGAGCGGCCGCGAGCACCAGCTGAGATCGGCCGCCCCTTCTTGCGAAGCTGCCCCCCCCGTTAGCACCGAGTCCGCCGTCCTTATCCTGGCCGTGAGCCAGTTCCTGGTTCCGCTCCTCAACGGCCTGCTGTCTCTCCGGCAGACGAAGCACGAGTCTGCCGTGGACCAAGTGCCCTTGCTGGTGCAGTCGCTGGGCGCGGTGGCTCAGGACGTGCGCGATATCAAGACGGAGCTGCTCGTGGTGAACGAGCATGGCGCGAAGCTCCAGACGCAGGACCTGCGACTCCGGGCCCTGGAGGACTGGATGGGCGCAGCACGGCCGCAGCTGCACCAAGTGGTGAACCATGTCACGGTGCTGATGGGGGAGCGCACCTTCAGGCAGCTTCAACACGCCGCGAACGCAGTGGCCAAGGACACTGGCCCGGGCCACCCGTGAGTCCTACATGCGGCAGTCACTTACGCTATTCGGGAGATAATGGCTTTACGCTCCCAGGTCACGATCACGCTGAGTGAGGACGTCCTCGACGGTCTGCTTGAACGTAGCCAGAGAGGAAAGCCGCTCCTCGCAGAGCGCGATGACTCCCTTGAAGTTGACGATTGCGTTGAACTTCCCCTCTTGAAACATGCCTTGGGCCTCTTGGAGGAGACTCGAAGCCTTCCGAGTCTCGGTGTCCACGTCGGTCAGCAGTTCGTAGAGCGACGTCTTAACCGGATTTGCCTTCGCAAGGCGGAGCCGGTCTTCAAGCTCTTTCATTGTTGCCATGGCCGAATGAGTCTCCTTCGAGATTGAGTGGCATTGTCCACCATAGACCTTGCTCCTGTGCCGGGCCACCTGCCGCCCCTTCTCCGGGAACACCTCGCAGTCCCCGGAGCCCGCCGTGCCCATCATCACCTCGCAGCGCGCCGCCTTCCTCGCGCAGATGCACGGGCCTTCCCGTTGGGATGTGAAGGGGCAGCTCGCGTCAAAAAACGGTCCACGCCTCTTCGACTGCTCCGGCCTCGTGACGTGGGCCTTCCACCAAGTGGGGGGAAGGACTGGCGGGCGACGTACAACACGGACCGGTAGGTGCCCACCATCGTCGCGAAGAAGGCGGGCACGTGCACGGCTGCCAGGTGTGGCGGGCGCATCCTCCAGGGCGAGTTCGTGGAGTACTCCGCCGCCACCGGCACGAGGCACCTGGTGTGCGCGAGCGCCGAGCAGGGCAGTCGCCTCAACCTCCGCGCCGGGCGCTGCCGGTGCGGCGCCCAGGTTGCCCCGCGCGAGGGCTCGCTCGTGCTGAAGGAGACGACTCTCGGGACCAGCTTCCAGAAGAAGTGGCTGGTGCTGTGCCTGCGGTGCGCGTGAGCGCCAGTCAGTCCAGGTCCTCCAACTCCAGCTCCGCCTGCTCACGGTAGAGAGGCACCACCTCCACTGTGAGCAGGTCCTCCAGCAGCTTCCGGGCCCCGGCTTTATCGCCCGCCTTCGCGAGCTCTCCAGCCAACATCCTCGTGCGCGCCAAGCGCATGGCGCCCTCGCGGATCCGCGAGCGAGCCTCGCGCAGAAGCGCGGTCGCCGCAGCCGCGTCCTGGACGGCGGCCTGGGCATCCGGCTCAGGGATGGCCACCTCGCGCGCAGTACGCAGCAGCAACTCGCGCACGTCTGGGGTGAGCGCGAGTGCTTCGCCGGCCTCGACGCGCGCGGCGAGCGCACGCACCTCGTCCCAGTTGATGTCCTGCTCCATGCCGCTACCGCCCCTTCCGTTGTCGGAAGCATCTGTCGTGCGGCCACTCGCCCTGCTGTCCTTCGCAAGCGCGGAAGCAGTCGTAGCAGGACCCTATCCAGTCTTGCTCCTGGCACTTCGCGTACTCGTTCATGCAGTAGCGCTTCCACTCCGGCAGGTCCTCGCGGGCCAGCTCCTTTGCGACCCTGGCGCCGAAGAGGATTTCCTCTGCCTCGAAGTCCGTGGCCCCGCAGCGCGCGGGGTTGCCCGGGTGCGTCTTCACGCAGCAGCTCACCGTGGAGTCCTGGGGGCCACACTGCGCCTGGGCCAGGTACACCGCGGTGGCGCTGGGCTCGGCGGCGCTCGCCCGGGCATGGGCGCCGCCACCGCAGCCCGCCCCCACCAGCGCGAGTGCCGCCACGACCATGGCCACGAATCGGGTGCTCCGATTGTGCATGTATGGCGGTCTATGCTTGTTTTGATTGAAGTTCAATCCCTCGCAAGAGGGAGCCGGGACCGCGCATGGAGGCCGACCCCGAGGCGCGGTGCACCTACGCGATGAGCGCGGGCATCTCGTCGCCCGGCTTCAGCAGAGCCAGCACGTCCCTTTCCTTCGGCGCGAAGTCTGGCGAGTGGAAGCTGATGAAGATGGGCAGCGAGGCCGTGGCCTCCACGCTTGTTACCTCCGCCGTCGCCTCCGTGCCCTTGAGGCGCACAGTGTCCCCCTGGTGGACCTCGCGCAGGCCGCGCTCCACCGCCAGCGTGGCGCCTGCGGGCGCCCGGCGCCGCTCCGGCGGCGTCTTCGTCTTGTCGTGGGTGGGTACGGCGCGGACATCGCACGCGCGGGCACGAGCGCCGAGGGTGTCGGTTCTACCGACCTCCCTGGCTGATGGCTTCCGTCGCGCCCGCCGCCCAGAGGATGTGGTCGCCAAAGCGAAGGGCCAGGGGCGCTAGAGGCACTACTCCTGGCTCTTCGAGGCCAACCCCGAGCCGGCAAACTCGGGTGCAACCAGCCCTCCTGCAAACCACCTCCGACAGCAACGTCAAGCGAGGGCCTCCTGGGTGATGTCATGGGTGCCCCCAGCCACGACGTGGCAGCTCGGGAGCCGCGCGCTCACCGTACAGGTCCGGCAGAACTCCTGAAACGACAGAGCTCCTTCTTCAGGGCCTGGAGGGGTGGGGCGGGGACCTCAGTGGATGCGCGCCGGCGTCTCCTGCTCCCGCGCTGCCGGGGATGCGCGTGGCACGGCGGCCGGGGCCTTGGGCGCGTGGGCCACGCCCTCCTCGCGGTAGCGCCGCACCAGCGTTTCCAGGTGCCCGCTGTCCAGGGAGGTGTGGAGGGCCTGAGCCGCCTTCTGAAGCAGGGCCCGCTCGGGTCCGGTCACGGCGAGGTCCGCGGCGGCGAGCGCGTTCAAGGACTCCTGGAGGACTTCACGCGCGCTGGCCGGTGCCGAGCGCAGGCGTTGGAGCCACTCGGACTCATCGTCCACGAAGCGCACCCGCGTCTCCCGGCGCCGCGCCGGGGTGAGCAGGGAGAGCTCGTGGGTGAGCACGGCGGACTCCTCCTCGCGGAGGCGGCCGTCGGAGACGAAGAGGAACCACGCGCTCTCCAGCAGCAGGCTCTCGTTGCGCGGCGCCACCTTGCGCAGGGCCGCGTCGGCGTCCTCCAGCGCGCGGCGCAGCCGCACGTAGCGCAGCATGGAGTCGCCCAGCCGCCGGGTGCGCCGCCAGTTGTCCACGGAGGACGTCACCACGTTCAGGAAGGGCACGATGTTGCGCGCCACGCTGTCGCCCAGCAGCTTCGACCCCAGGTCCTCGCCCAGGTCGGTCGCCTTCGCTTGCGCGAGGTGCTCCACGCGCTCCAGGCCGAGCGGATCCTCTTCCTCGTCGTGCTCTCCGCCACGGAGGAGGGCGTAGAGTCGCGAGAAATCCGCGGGGTCCTCCGGGTCGAAGCGGAGGTGGAAGGCGCTGGCCAGGTCGCACGCCAGCCGCAGGTGGATGAGGCCCTGCACGATCATCTCCGCCGTGACGACAATCCCCGATGCGGGAAGGGCCACCATCAACCCGGCGACGCCCGCGTCCGCCGAGGCCGCGGTGATGCCGGTGGTGACCGAGCCACTCCCCGCGCCGGTGAGCAAGGCCGCCTCGCAAGCCTGCCGGATGAGGGTTTCGGTGGCGTCAGCGCCCGTCCCCTTCGCCGCGGCGACCGCGTGCAGCCGGTGCGTGTCGTAGTGCCGCAGGTAGATGGACAGCAGCTGGGTGAACCAGCGCCCCGTGCGCAGGTCCCTGAGGGACAGCTCCTGCAGCAGCGCCCTCGTCAGCTGCCAGGAACGCAGGAGGGCCGCCGCGCCTTCCTCGCGCTCCCGTGGGACGACTTCCAGTGTTTCCGTCATGGTTCCTCCTCGCGGACTCGCAGCCGCGGAGTGGGAGACCATGCACTCACGTGTGGCATGGCCTCGCGGAACGATGGACACGCGGAGCATGGGAAGGACAGGAGCCCTCTTGGGCGTAGCGGGCGGAAGTAGGGCGGGAGGTGAGGGACGCTGGCGGTTGGCCCATGATCCGCACGCCGGGCCGACGTAGACGCCATTCATCTCCAGCAGACACACGCCTGCCCCGTACCCCGGGCGGAGGGGCTCCTACCTGGAGTCAACCCGGGAAGTGCTGTCACGCCGTTGCGCTACAGTGCCCGCCGCTTCATGCCGCGTGCAGCCTCCTTACGGCAGACAAGGAAATCCCGTGTCTTCACTGCGTTTGTCCGCAGTCCTCCCGCTCGTGCTGGCGTTGCTCGCCGGCTGTGACTCCGAGCCCCCCACCAGCGTGTCCGGGTCGGGTGCGATGCAGCTGACCGTCTACACCGCCGCGGTCGTGCCCGGGGACGTCTCGCGCGTCACCGTCACCGTCTCCGGCGCGGACATGGTCTCGCTCTCCAAGGACCTGGTGCTCACCAGCGGAGCGTGGAGCGGAGTCATCAGTGACATTCCCGCGGGTCTCCAGCGCACCTTCGTGGCGCAGGCCTTCACCTCGTCCAACACCCTGCGCTACGAGGGGCGCGTCGAGAGCGTTACCGTTACCGCCGGCGCCACGGGGCTGGTGACCCTCACCCTGCAGGATGTCTCCGTCCCACCGCCCTTCACCAACGAGGCGCCCATCCTCGACTCCCTGTTGGCCACGCCCACCACCGTGGCCCCGGGGGGCAGCGTCACCCTGACGGCCACGGCCCATGATCCCAACGCGGGGGACACCGTGAGCTTCTCCTGGGCGGCTCCCTCGGGCAGCTTCTCCGCGCCCACCTCGGCGAATACCACCTGGACGGCGCCCGCCCAGCAGGGCCCGGTGACCCTGGTGCTCACGGTGAGCGACTCGCGCGGCGCGACCCTGTCGGTGAACCTGACCTTGAATGTCTCCGCGGGCAGTGGCGCGAGCACCGTGAGGGCGGAGTTCAACGTCGCGCCCAGGGTGGTGACCCTGACGTCCACCCAGTCCTATCTGAACGTGGGCGCGCAGACGGCGCTGTCCACCTCGGCGACCGACGCGGACGGTGACCCGCTCAGCTATCAGTGGAGCGCCACCTGCGCGGGCAGCTTCACGGGCGCGAGCACCGCCACCGCGACCTTCACGCCCTCGGCCCTGCCCACGGGGACGTGCAACAACTGCCAGCTGAACGTGGTGGTGAAGGACGGCCGCGGGGGACAGAACACGGGCAGCCTGATGCTGTGCGTGTCCAAGGACGCCGTCGTGCGTGCGCCGCCGACGATGACGCGCGCCGCCCAGTCGAGCCAGACGGCCACGGCCGGCCAGGTGCTCACCTTCGAGGTGAACGCCACGGATCCCGCGGGCCTGGCCCTGAGCTTCACCTGGGCGGCCAACGTGGGCACGAGCGGCACCCCGAGCACGGGGCCCAGCGGCAGCATCCTCACCTGGACGGCACCCTCGTGTCTCAACACGGGCGTCACCCCGACCCTCGTCGCCACGGTGGGCAACACCCTGGGCCTGAAGGCGACCCAGAGCTTCACGGTGACGGGACTGCCGGCGTGCCCCTCGGCCTTCTGGGCCGCGGCGAACTCCATGTCCAACGCCCGCACCGATCACACGGCGGTCCTGCTGGGCAATGGCAAGGTGCTGGTCTCGGGGGGACGCAACAACATCGTTGGCCACATGGCGTACTCGGAGCTGTACGACCCGACCGCGGGCACCTGGAGCTCCGTCAGCTCCATGCCTTCGGATCGCTCCGGACATGCGGCGGTCCTGCTGGGCAATGGCAAGGTGCTCGTCTCGGGGGGAACCAACAGCATGGGCTATGCGGCGGCGTCGCTGCTGTACGACCCGGCCACGAGCAGCTGGAGCACCTCCGGCTCCATGTTCTCCCCGCGCTACCAGCACACGGCGACGGTGCTCTCCAATGGCAAGGTGCTTGCCGCGGGGGGATGGAACTCCAGTGGCCTTACGTCGATGACGGAGCTGTACGACCCGGCCACGGGCACCTGGGCCTCGAGCGGCTCCATGGCCGTCCCGCGCGATGTCCATACGGCGACGCTGCTCTCCAATGGCAAGGTGCTCGTCACGGGGGGGACCAACAACGTCAGCTACCAGGCGACGGCGGAGCTGTATGACCCGGCCACGGGCACCTGGAGCGCCACCGGCTCCATGATCTCGGTGCGCGGCTATCACGCGGCGACGCTGCTGCCCAATGGCAAGGTGCTCGTCACGGGGGGCGGGGGCAATGGCACCCTGGCGACGGCGGAGCTGTATGACCCGGCCACGGGCACCTGGAGCGCCACCGGCTCCATGTCCGCGCCGCGCCACTCCCACACGGCGACGCTGCTCAACACGGGCAAGGTGCTCGTCACGGGGGGATGCTGCACCGTTGGCGCCGCCCTGGCGACGGCGGAGCTGTATGACCCGGCCACGGGCACCTGGAGCGCCACCAGCTCCATGGTCCAACAGCGCCTGGAGCACACGGCGACGCTGCTGCCCAATGGCAAGGTGCTCGCCCTGGGCGGATACCGCGCCCTCGAAACCAATAGCGAGCTGCGGGCGGCGGACCTGTATACCCCCTGAAGCCCACCGGCTCGGGTGCCTGAGGTGGCGGCGGGGCTTGCCCCGCCGCGGTGCACGCCCTCGAACGTGAAAAAGAGGTGAGGGGGAAAAACCGTCCCGCACGTTGCTTCGAGCGGAAATGCAGAAACGCTTTCCGGAGCCCCACGCCCATCCTGGGCGCGGAGGCCTCAGCCAACGGCATAAGGGGACAACACCATGAAGCGAGCGTCCATCGTTGTTGCGGCGGTGATGATGTCGGTCGGATTTGCCAGCACGGCCCTGGCGGCGTCCCCCATCACCGTGAATGGCTACGTCTGCGCGGCGACGTACTCCCGGCAGCCCAACGTCACCTACGGCCAGGGCTACGTGGTCGTGCAGGTGAACACCGGGGCGAACTGCACCGGGAGCTTCGTCGGCCACTACTACTACCTGGGCTCGAACGCCTCGGCCGGCGGCTACGAGTACAGCGAGGCCGAGCGCCTGGGCCTGTTCGAGCGCGCCACCCAGGCCGCCACCCAGGGCACGTCCGTCAGCCTGTACGTGGAAGCCGCGGGCATCGGCATCCTCAACACCACCTACCGCGGCAACTGACGGCGGACGGGCTCTCGCGCTCCTCTGACGAGTAGCCGCGCGGGGGACCGGCCTCGTTTCGGACCGGCAGAATGATGGGAAGTGGTCGCGGGAGGGCACGTCAGCCCCCGATGTCAGGAAAGTTGTCGCCTCGGGGTACTCGCCGAGCTGACGATGCCCTCCGCGCGCCTCGCTCACTCGCTTCGACGAGAGCATGACGCAGTGAGCGAATTCTGGGCAGGCACAGCGGCGTCGAAGCGGTGAAATCGCCCCTCGGCGCAACTCCAACCATGGCGTGGCCCCAGAGCATGGGAAGGACAGGAGCCCCGTTGGGCGTAGCGGGCGGGAGCAGAGCGGGAGCTGAGAATCGCTCTCACCCCACCTGCTCCCTTCACGTACGCCAACACCCGCCGCCGCCTCCACACCTCAAGCACGCGAACACATCCAGGGCGAACGTCCTTTTCAGCAGCCCGGCCCAGTCCAAACGGGGTGTGTGCTCCTTCCTCGGCTCCTCGACCGTCGCGGCAAAGGCGAGGCTCTCCTCTTCCAGCACCGGCTCCGCCCCTGCTTGAGGGAACCCCGGCAGGCGCGTCGCTGCTTCGTCCCATGAGGACGCAAGTGCGTCCCATGAGGACGCACCAGGATGTGCTGACAACGCGCCGCCATGGCGGTCCTCCTTGTTTCCCGCCGTCACCTGGGAAAGGCAAGATGTTGTATAAGAAAGAGGTCACGGGGGACGGAACCAATGGTCAACATCCAGCAACTCCATGGGGCGAAGCTGAATACCAACATGGCCGCAGGCATGAGGCGGATCCAAGAGCTTCTTCGGGACGAAGAGGAGGTCCAGACGTATTTGAAGAGGCTCGAGGATGCGATTGCCCGGTGCCCGGGAGGCAAGGGTGGGAAGACCACACCGACCGCCAAGCTCAGTCTGGTGTTGGAGGACACCGAGAAGCGCTGGATGCGCTCCGGAGTCGATCGGCTCAGCCCGGAAGAGGGGGTCGTGGAGGTCATCAACTTCCTGGTCGACCACCTGTGGCAACGCAGGGCCCTGAAGGACGTCGGTGCGGGGCCGCAGCACGGTGAACACAGCCATCGGATCCAGTGGTACATCATCTTTCACTACTTCCGCTCCAAGGGGGCGCCCATCAGCTCCATCCAGGATCTCTATGACACGATGGTGAGTCCCACGCACACCGCGACGAATATGGTCGGCATCCAGGTGTCGCTGTGGGACTCCGTGCTCGACGTGAGGTTCTCCTGGTTGAATGGAAGGCACGACGCGAAGCCCGTGCCTGGGCTGAGCGAAATCTACGGAGACGTCAAGTACGCGTCGCCGGTCTTCCTGAACGAGGCGCTGACCCGTCCGGAGTCGAAACTGATTGAACTCTATCCGCGACTCAGCGCCGCATTGACTCATAGGCGTTTGAAGAGAACGCCGTCCACCGCGGCGAAGACCCGCGAGCTTCTCCAGCAATGCCTCGTGAAGGCGCAGATGAACATCAACCTCGACACTGTCGGCCAGGCACTGTGCGAGGAGGTGATCACGGACGTTGTCAGCTCGCAGGGGGCTCACACCTATTTCTAGTTGTCCGTGTCCGCCCTTGCCGGTGAGCACCTTTGCTCCGAAGCTTCGGGGAGGTTGGAGCCACGCCTTCCCACCAGGCTTCTGGAAGCCCTGTCCGGCCCACGCACCATCGCCGGGCCGAAGACGCAGATGGGGAACCTGCGCGACGAGCTGCCCGCGGGCCTGATTCCGTTCGCCATGGATGGGGGTGGAGGCGTCTGGTACCTCGACGTGGAGAACCG
Source organism: Corallococcus sp. CA054B (assembly GCF_003611625.1). Lineage (NCBI taxonomy): Bacteria > Pseudomonadati > Myxococcota > Myxococcia > Myxococcales > Myxococcaceae > Corallococcus > Corallococcus sp. CA054B. Next base: position 90,766 of record NZ_RAVY01000007.1, on the reverse strand, counting down.
TCTGGGGAGAGCATGAGCAGAGGAAGGGCAGGAGCCCTATTGGGCGTAGCGGGCGGGAGACAGTGAGCAGTGCTGGAGCGGCAGGCAGCCATCCGCAGTCGGTGAGCCTCAAGGTGCTTGTCGCGTGAGAGGGTTCAGCCGAGGCGTTTGAGTTGCTGCGCTTCCAGTGAGGGGTTGAGGCGCCGGCATCCGCGCTCCCCGGAGCGCCCGGTACCCCGGCTGGCAGTGGGCCTGCACCGCCGCAAGCGTCGCCGCCGCGCTCGCGTGAAGCGCATTCCACCCGGCGGTGGCGCCGACCCGGCCCGAAGTCCCGGGCAATGGCGCGGCGCCACCATCCCGCGTGCCCCGCCAGCCCATGGTTCGTGCGAGCACCCGACGCACCTTCCGTTGCAACACAGGGGAGGTCCGCATGGCGAGGCAAGTGGTCACTCGGAAGGTCCGGCGGGGAGGGGGAACCCTGCCGCGCAGCGCCGCGAAACGTGCTCGGGGGCGTCCGTCGGAGGAGGCCCTCCTGGAGGAGGAGTCACCTGAAGCGAAGGCCTCAGCGCGAGGCTCCGGTGCAACGGCGCCGGCCGTGGACATCCGGAACCTGCCTGCCTGCATCCGCGAAGTGGTGCTGGCGGCGCAGGACACGGACCCGGGCCCGCCAGAGCCCACCGACTATCACCAGCTGCGCGGCAGGCTCGAGGCGGCGCGGGCCACACTGCCTCCGCTCTACCGCGACGCGGTCCTCGTGCCCTACCTGAAGACGCTGGACCGGATCGGCCCCCAGGGGTTCGCCGACACGCTGGTTCGCGACCCACGGCGTGAGTCCGAGGCCGGGCTCCTGATGGACGCGGCACACGCCATCCTCCAGAACGGGGAGGGCTACCAGCGCATCGCCACGGATGCGTTCGAGGAGGTGGTCAGCGACCTGTACGACGGCTTCCTCAGCGCGGAGGATCGCCGGGGCGTTCATCCTCCGGACCAGGGCACGCTCGCGCCGCTGGTGAAGTGGGGGAACCCGGACTTCGGACCGTACACGTGGCCGGTGGACGCGACCTTCTCCGTCCTGGGGCTGGAGTGCGGCATCGTCAACCTCCCGCCCTCGCAGGGCCGCGCGGGCCTGCTCGCGTGGGCCGCGCTCGGGCACGAAGTCGGCGGGCACGACATCCTCCACGCCGACACCGGGCTCGCGGAGGAGCTGTCCACCGTGGTCTACGACCGCCTCCAGAAGGAGGGCCTCTCCGCCGTGGCGAACTACTGGGCCCGGCGCATCGACGAGACGGCCTCGGACGTGCTCGGCATCCTCAACATGGGGCCCGCCGCGGGCATCGGTATCATCGGGTACTTCCGGGGGCTGGACACCGCGTTCGGTGGGGCAGGGCGCCTGAGGAACGTGGGGGGCTCGTCGGATCCACACCCCGCCGACATCGTCCGGGGCTACCTCGCCGGGAGTGTCGTGAAGCGCCTGCGCTTCAGCCAGGCGGAGCCTTGGGCCCAGGTCATCTTCGACGAGGTGGACAAGGACCTGAACCCCGCGGAGCTCCGGCTGGGCACCCAGCGCGTGACGCCCGAGCAGGCGCGCCGGTCGGCGGACGTGGTCGCGGACGCCATCATGACCCATCGCGCGAAGGCGCTCGAAGGGCAGTCGCTCGCGTGGATCCAGAACTGGCGGAACCAGGACGAGCAGCGGGTACAGCAACTGAGGCGCCGGCTCGCGACGGGCGTGGGCAACCTCACGGAGGAGCTCTCGACCGGAATCTACGCCGCGCACGTCGTGGCGGCCGGCGTCGTCGCCGGCCTGAGCGAGCAGGCCGACGTGCGCAAGATCTTCGACCGGATGGTCCGCATGCTCAAACAGATGCACGACCGGAACCCCGCCTGGGGGCCGCTGTTCGTCCGGCACCGGGGCGACGTCGTGCCGCACTTCATCTACCCCTTCCCGACCCGGAGGACGTGAGGCGGCCCCCTCCGCCTCCACGGTGAAAGAGCCTGGCAATCCAGTACGGGTTGCCGGGCTTCGGCTGCCCGGCCCTTCGTCAGGGCCCGGCCGGCCGTGGACCCGCCGCTTGAAGTGAATCCCCCAGCAGCTGGTGCAGGATGGCGGCGCGATGAGCGCGACCCATGCCATGACCGACGAGCTTCGACGCACCCTGAAGGCGCGGAGTGACCCTCGCCTCGCCGAGGCGACGCGCCGCTACTTCCCCACGGACATCCGAGCCCTCGGGGTCCCCAACGCGGAGGTGCGGCGCATCGCCGATGCGTTCATCCAGGAGCGGGGCCTGTCGCCCGAGGACCGCCTGGCGGTGACCGAGGCGCTGCTCGCCCGGGCGACCCACCACGAGGAGGTGCTCCTGGGGTTCGCCGTGGTCCGCAAGGCCGTCGGGCGCTCGTTCGACGAGTCGCTGCTGGACCGCTTCCGGTTCTGGCTGGAGCACTCCGTCTGGAATTGGGCCCAGTGCGACGACCTGTGCCTGACGGTGCTCTACCCGTTCTTCCTCACCCGGACGCCCGCGCTCACCCGAATCCAGCACTGGACCGGATCCCGTTCCCCCTGGTGCCGGAGGGCGGCGAACGTCGCGCTCGTGAAGTTCGTGAGCCGCAGGATTCGATCCTCCAGCTACATGCTGCCCCTCGATGTGATTCTCGGAAATGCACGCCGGTTGCTACCGGACCCGGAGCCGTATGTGCAGAAGAGCGTGGGGTGGCTGCTGAAGGTGGCGGCGGAGCACCACCGGGAGGCGGTGGTGGCGTTCATCCAGGAGAACATCTCCGGGATGCAGCGGGACACCCTGCGCTATGCCATTGAGCGGCTGGAACCGGAGCAACGGAAGTCGCTCCTTGCGCTAGAGTACAAGGCATCATGAACTCGCGAAGCGTCCTCAATGCCTGTCTCTCGACCCTGCTGTTCTTCTCCACGACAGCCCTTGCCGCGGAGACACGACTGGTCGTGAGGGCTCGCGCCCGGGACGGCAAGTTCGTCGGGACGTCCATGGGGGGCGTGCGAGTCGTGCTCCGGGATGGTCAGACCGGGCAGGTGCTGGCCAGCGGCGTCACCGCCGGCTCGACAGGCAACACCCAGACGCTGATGAAGCAGCCCCAGGTGCGGGGAGCGCCGCTCGCGGATGAGTCCTCCGCGAAGTTCACGGCCACCCTGGACATCGCCGAGCCGCGGCTGGTGACGGTGGAGGTGTCCGGGCCTCTTGCGCAGCGGCAGGCGCTCGCGACCAGCACGACCCAGCTCTGGCTGCTGCCCGGCAAGCACATCGAGGGCGATGGCCTCATCCTGGAGCTGCCTGGCTTCGTGGTGGATGTGCTGATGCCATCCGCTCATGAGTTCATCAAGCTCGCGAAAGACAAGAAGCTCACCGTTCCTCTTCGCGCCAACCTCACCCTCATCTGTGGCTGCCCGACCGAGCCCAAGGGGCTCTGGGACTCCAGTCGGTATGAGTTGCAGGCCACGGTGAAGCACAACGGAAAGCCGCTCACCCAGGTCCCCCTGAAGTACGCCGGGAAGACCAGCACCTTCGAGGCAGAGCTCTCCGTACAGCAGCAGGGCGCATACGAAGTCACGGTGACCGCGTACGACCCCGCCACCGGGAACACCGGCGTGGACTCCACCACGTTCATTGTAGAGGGATGAGGCGCCAGGGGGCGCCGGGTCCGTGGAACGCTGAGTGGATGAAGCACAGCGGCCCGCCCTGAACGTTCGGGGCGGGCCGCTGCGTTGGAACGAGAGGTATCAATCCGGCGTCAGCAGACGCCGTCGTGGGACGCGCAGTAGTTGACGCAAACGCCAGCCGAGGTGGGGCTGCGGCATTCGCTGCCGTCGCAGCAATAGATGATGATCCAGGAGGCAATCTTCGTGTCCGCGCTGGATGAGGCGCACTGGGCCTCGCACGTGGCTGCGGAACCGCTGCACGTGGTGCCGTCGGCGCACGAGAGGAACACCTCACCGTCGGAAGTGCCGCCACAGCCCGCCAGCATCCCTACTGCCATCAGTCCCGCGATGATTGCCTTGCGCATCGTGTGATGTCTCCTGGATGGGGTCCTGCGCGGGGCATGGTAGGTGGGGGGGGCCACGCTGGAAAGAAGTTGCTCCGGCGGTTCCTTGAAAGTCTGTTTTTGCAGTTCCATGCAAGGAATCCACCCACGCATCCTCGGGCCCTGGTGCGGGCCCGGTTCCGGCGCCTGGCCTGGACTTCTCCAATGCTGGTGCAATGTGCTTCCTGGTGCCGGTGTGAATCCTGGCAATAGCGTTCACCAGACAAACAATCGTTGCTCCATGGGTTTGGTTTGTTCTACCTTTCAAGGGCGTCGCCACCGGCCCGGGACGACGTCAGTTCCTGGGGAGTGCGAATCATTGTTCGCCCCCAGCGGCTGTCAGCGGAATCGCCGTGTCCACCGGATACTGGCCCGCTCGGCAGAACCCACCCTTGAATGGAGTTGAATCCGTGCGCGTTGTCTCGCTTCTCGCAATCTTTCCTCGTTGGCTCGCCCTGGGGCTGAGCCTCTTTGGTGCTCAGGCGCTCGCGGGCTACGCGCCCATCCCGGACGGTTACGTTCTCCTCAGCTCGGACACGACAAACCGATACGTGGTGGCGGGCGGAGCGCGGTTCTTCATCCCTCCCGCGCAGTGGAGCCATTATTCCGGCGCCAGCACGGTGGTGCTGCCCCAGGCCACCATCAACTCCTATGCGGAGATTCCCCAGGAGGGCACGCTGCTTCGCCAGATTGGCTACGCCGCGATCTACGTCGTGGTGGGAGAGAAGTTCTGGTGGATTCCGAATCCCACGGAGCTGGACTACTGGGATGACTGGAGGACCGTCAACAACATCCCGAACGCCGGCTGGAGTGATGTGTTCTACAACTACTCCTACAAGGTCCTGGTCCAGGAGCGCACGGGGAGCCAGATCTATCTTTATATCGCGGGCGGCAAGTACCCCATTACCAATGCGTCGGACCTCGCCTACTACGGGGGGGCGTCCAGCGTGAAGATCATCCCCTTGGGAACGCTTGACAACAACACGGCCGAGCCCTGGTGTGGCGCTCTTCTGCGCGAGCGCTCGAGCAGCACCGTGTATTTCTTTGGGACTGTCTCCTCCCTCCCCGGCCTGTATCGGTCTCCCGTGACCGCCACTGCGCACGGCGAGGTTCCAGATGGCGCGCTGAACTCCATCCCGGTGTTCACCCCCGGCGGGTTCCTCAGCTGCATCGGGTAGCGACACGCTTCCAAGGGGGCGGTGACCGCCCCCCCTGTCTCACGAAAGCGGCGACTCACCCGTGGCTTCTCACGGGGCCGCTTCCTGGCGAAGCCTTCGCGCGAAGAAGGACAGGATCTCGTCTCGCGCCGCGAGGGTCGGCTCTCCAGCCGCGTCGATGAGGTGCGCGGTCACGACGCTGTGCGCACCGCCGACGATCCGCTCGAAGAAGGGCGGGGGCCTGGGGTTCGCGGCCGACGACGGCAGCACCCTGGGGTGGAAGCGAGGCCCCAGCGCTTCGGCGTAGGCCGCGAAGCGCTGGGCCGTGCAGAAGCGATCGCCGTCGAAGCGGTACGCGAGCACCGTCAGGTCTTCACGCTCGAGCCGCTCCTTCACGGTCGCGGCCTCCTCGGGGGCGATTTGAATCGCTTCCGGATGGTCGAGCGGCAGCGAGGGCTGGCACAGGACGGGCGCCAGCACCGCGGGCTCGAGCATCAGGCTGAGCGCGAAGTTGCCGGTGAAGCACATGCCGATGGCGCCGACGCCGGGCCCTCCACATTCCTGGTGCGCGAGGCTCGCGAGCGCGCGCAGCCACTGCGTCACGGGGCTTGATGCATTCGCCGCGAACGCGCGGAACTCCGCGCTCACGCAGGCCCGCTTCATCACGGCGAGCCCCTCCTCCGCCTGCGGATAGGCCCCATCCCTCCCGAACAACGACGGCATGTAGACCGTGAAGCCGGTATCCCGGACCCAGCGGGCGAAGCGCGCGACGTGAGGGCTGATGCCAGGCATCTCGGCCATGACGATGACCGCGGGACCTCGACCGGCGACGTAGACGGCGCGCGGGGGCGACTGAAGCGTGATGGCGCGTCGCTCGAAGTCATCCAGGGGATCGTCGGCGGTGGGCTCGGGGGCGGGAGGAGTCATGCCCGGACGATGTGGGAAACCCTCCCGGGCGGGCCAGTGGCGACGTTGACAGGTTTCGGTCTACTCTTGCCAGACATGATCCTGCATGTCGTGCTGGATGGCGTGGCCGAGGGCCCGCTGGGTGTCGGCCTCGACGTGATCAACACGGCCACGCGCCTGCTGGAGTCAGGCCTCGTCCCGGGCGTTCCACGAGCGAACCCACTGCGTCAACGCGTGGTGTCGCTGGACGGCCGTCCGGTCCGCTCCGGCACGGGGCGCTCCGTCTGCGTGGACGGCGCGCTCAGCCTGCGAAGCGTGAAGGCGGGAGATGTGCTGCTGGTGCCCGGGCTCTCCGCGGCCAGCGAGCGTGCCGTCGAACAGTTGCTCTCCCGCGCCGACACCGCGCGCGGCACGGAGCTGCTCGCGCGAGCGGCGGCGAAGGGGGCGACGGTCGCGGCATCGTGCTCGGCGACCTTCGTCCTGGCGGCGGCGGGACTCCTCGAGGGACGGAGCGCGACGACGACCTGGTGGCTGGTGCCCGCGTTCGTGCGCCGCTTCCCCCAGGTCACCGTGCGTGCGGACCGGATGGTCATCGAGAGTGACGGCGTCCTCACCGCGGGCTCGGCCTTCGCGCACGCCGACTTGATGCTGGCCATCGTCGCGCGCGTCGCGAGCCCCTCCCTGGCGCACCTGGTGGCTCGCTACCTCGTGCTCGACGAGCGCGTTTCGCAGTCCCGCTACATGGTGATGGAGCACCTGCGCGTGTCGGACCCGGCGCTGAGCGCGGTCGAACGGTTCATCACCGCGAACCTCGGCCGGCAGTTGACGCTGGAGGAGCTCGCCCGCGCCGCCGCCACGTCCTCGCGCACGCTCGCGCGACGGGTCCAGGCCGGTCTGGGCATGACGCCGCTCGAGTTCGTGCAGCGGGTCCGCGTGGCGCATGCCTCCCACCTCCTGGAGACGACGCGGGACTCGGTCGATGACGTCGCCGCCCGGGTGGGCTACGCCGACGCGGCTGCCTTTCGACGCGTGTACCGGCGGTACGCCGGCGAGAGCCCCCGCGGCAGACGGCCGAGGGGCTCCCGTCAGGGCTGACTTCACCGGCACATTCGACAGACCTCGTGAAGCAGTACAAAGGCTGCCACCCAGGGGGTTGAGAGTGAAAAGGTCCATGCTGCGGGGCTCCCTCCCGGTCTTGGCTGGATGCGCCCGGGGCAAGCCTCCCCAGGCGCATCCCTGAGCCGGTCCCTGTTTCGACCGCGCTCGGCTCAGCGCCTGGGACGGTAGGGGACGCGGGTCGTGCTCGCGGTGGCCACGTCCAGCCGGCCATACAGGCCCTGGCTCTCCTCCGCCGGACCCGCGGTGAAGAACAGCGTGTTGGTGGGCTGGTTCAGAAGGCCGTTGCCGAACCCGAGCGCCCAGAGGCCATCGATGACGATCGGCTGCCCGTTGGTGCCCTGGAGCTGGGCATCCAGGGTGCCCGTCACGATGTCGAAGGCGTTGATGGTGCCGTCTCCGAAGTTGCCCACCAGCAGGCGCCCGGCGAACCGCCCGAAGCTGGCCGGCGCCACGGCCATGCCCCACGGCGCGTTCAGGCTGCCCGCGGAGATGAGCCGGCGGATCAGGTTCCCGTTCGCATCGAAGACGTTGACGTAGCCCAGGCCCGGGCCGTGCACGTCGTCCTCGCGCTCCTCGTCCTGCTGCGCATAGCTCACGTAGAGGTCGCCGTTGATGTTCTGGATGCCGAACGGCGCGAAGCCGGCCGGCAGGTTCGGATCCGTGAAGCTCCCGCTCAGCGTGGCGGGCGCGAACTTGCTGTCAAAGACATCCACCTTCCCGTTATGGAAGTCGGTCGCGTAGAGATAGGCGGCGGTGCCATTGTTCGCCAGGGCGACGCCCTTGTAGATTGCGTTACTGCCGGAGTTGTCCACCGTCAGGATGGCATTGGCAGGGGCCGCCAGCGGAGACCAGCCGGCCACGACGCCCTCCTCCGTCACGAAGATGAAGCGAGCAGCCCCAGTGTTGGTTCCCTGGGTGACCACGAAGCCCTCGGAGCCGTTGTAGACGACGCCCGTGGGGCTCGACGGAGCCGTGGCTCCCGTGGGCGCCGGGATGGTCACGACGAGCGACTGCGCGTTCCCATCGCCGTCATAGAGGGTTGACACCCCCGTCCCGTTGTCGGCGACCCAGGCCGCGCCGAACGGGTTGAAGGCAAGCCCCCAGCTGTTGATCAGCCGGGGATCCGGATGCTCCGCGCTCACGCTGCCGTCGGAGACAAGGTTCTTCTGGGTGTACGTATTGGGAAGCTCGCCCGGTGCCTGGGCGATGGCCGCTCCAGGCAGAGCCACCATGGCAAGCGACAACCCAAGCACATATCCCCCACACCGCAGCCCCAGTTCGCGAATCGACGTTGTCTTCATGTTCCCCCCCTTGAGATATCGCGCTGCTGTGACCTTCTCGTCTGGGTGAAACCTGAGAAGAGGGGGACTTCGCCGCAACAGGCCCTGTTGTGCTGGGAAGTGATTGCCAGTTTCTATTGCCCGGCTTCCAACGCGTCATCCGCCTCCGGGCCCCAGGCCTTCGTGGGTGACCCGTAGGGCGTCTCTTCATGGCGCTGGAACGGGTAGGCCAGAGGCACGAAGCTCACGTTCCCGCGACGGGCTCCGTGGCCACCGCCCGCACGCGGCGCTGTTCGTTGTAGACGGACAGCCGCAGTGTCAGCACGTAGGTGACGCAGCATGCGAGGACCGCGGGGGGCCCATAGGCGGAGCCGAACACCTCCAGCACCAGGGCAATGGCCGCCAGGGGCACGCCGACCACCGCCACCAGCGCGGAGGCGATGCCGACCACCACGAACACCGTCACGTCCGCGGGCCCCGTGCCCGTCAGCGACGCGAGGAGCTGCGCCGTGGCCGCGCCCGAAACGCCCCCCAGCACCATGGACGGAATGAGCATGCCCGCCGAGCCGCCCGACTGCACCGTGAAGCTGGTCGTGAGCAGCTTTCCGCCCACGATGAGCAGCAGATACCACCACAGCGACAGCGTCCCCGTCGCGCCCGTGAGCAATTGCGCGATGGTGTACTCCCCCATGCCCAGCACGTGCCGGAAGTCCATGCCCACGCCGTAGTAGAGGCCCCCGGCCACCACGACGGTGCACAGCGCGCCCATGGCGCCGCGCAGCAGGGGACTGGCGCGCTCCACCACCTGGCGCGTGTGCTGCATCGCCAGGCCGAACAGCAGCGCGATGGGCGCGGACACCGCCACGGCCACCAGCGCGGTGAGCCCGTACTCCCCCAGCGTGTACGTGTGCGCATGCGGTGGTGCCACGAAGATGGGCTTGAAGCCGAGGAAGCGGTTGTTGAGCGCGTACGCGATGATTCCCGCCAGCAGGCAATACGCCAGCTTCCGGTAGACGATGCGGTTGCCGTAGACGACCTCCAGCGCGAAGAGCGCCGCGGCGAACGGCGCATTGAGCAGCGTGCCCACCGCCGCGGCGATGCCCGCCAACTGGCAGGTGCGCAGCGTGTGTTCGGAGCGGGCGCGCGTCAGGCGGGCCACGCCCGCGCCCAGGGACTCGCCCACCAGCACCACGGGACCCTCCAGCCCCCCTGACGCGCCGGTGCCCAGCGTCAGCAGTGTGGCCACCGCCTTGCGCAAGGCGAGCCGGAGGGCGGGCCGTGAGTAGCGCGGGCTCGGATCGTCCGCCGAGTCCTCGTAGGTGATGTGGTAGTTGTGGAGCGCGACATTCACCCCGTCCGAGGCCACGTCGCTCCAGCCGGGCCGGCGGTTGAGGACGCCTCTCAGCAACCCGCCCAGCAGCAGCACGCCCGCGAGCACCAGCGGCGCCCACCAGACGCTCTGTCCGGAGGCGAAAGCCAGCAGGGCGTCGCTGGTGGCATGGACGCCATACCGCAGCGCCGAGCACACCCCCCAGATGAGCACCGTGCTCAGCACCACCCGGCCCACCGTGCGGAGCACCGTGTCCCAGGAGTCGTGGAGGGCACGCTGCTCTTCATCCAGGGGTTCGCGACGACCAGCCATGGAGCGGGAGGCTACGTAGTTTGAGGACAAAGTAAATGGCCTCGGCCGCTCCGGGCCCAGGGCATTGCTGGAGGTCGAGCGGGCAGGGGGCGTCTTCTAGCGGACCTCCTCTTCCAGGAGCGCCCAGTGGTCATCCACCCAGGCGTGGAGGTACTGCACCTCGTCCTCGAAGCCGAGGATGTCCGTGCGCTGGTTCCATCGCGGGAAGTGGCGATGGGCCTCGCCCCAGTGGGCTTCATCCTTGCGTGCCGCGCGGTCGATCTCCGCGGCGTAGGTGTCGATGAGCCCCTGGACGACGTCCCGGTGGAGGGAGGTGTGCAGCAGCGTGTGGAGCCGCTCGCGGAGGGGTTGGCGGATGGCGGGGTCCTCCAACATCCGGGCGAACAGGCGGTTCTCCTCCGTGAAGGAGTCCATCACGTCCGGGGCCTGTCGCGTGGTGTCCCAGTTCTGCCCGAAGCTCGCATCCAGGTCCCAGGGGATGTAGCGCCAGCGCCGCGCCTGACCTGACGCGCGAAAATGGTAGGCGTTCTTCGTCACGGAGTCGGACAGGGCCGCCAGGTGCGCGAGGATCCACCAGTCCTCGTAGTCCTCCACCTGCATCCAGGCGTCGCGCTCCGTGCGGAAGCGCTCCGCGGGGGAGTCCGCCACGAAGGCGGTGAGCTGCTCGATGCTGGCGTAGGCCCCGTCTCCCTCCTCGGGCTCGCCCTCCTTCTTCTCGTAGCCCAGACGCAGTGAGGCCTTGGGCCTGCCGGATGCGTCCCGCGAGGAGAAGTTGGCGTCGGGGTCCACGGCCTTGAAGAGCTCTCCCTGGACATCCATTCCCTGCGCGGAGAGCGAATGACGGTCGACGTGGTCCACCACCGTGTAGAGCCCGTGATAGCGCCCGTCCAGGTAGACGACCGCGCTGAAGGTCTTCACCTGGAGGTGGCCGGGAGACATGAGGCTCCACAGGGTGAAGCCCAGCCTCGCTCGCAGGTATGAGCTGTCATTGAAGGGGCTGAGCAACACCACCTTGCGCCGGCCGGAGAAGCCAGCCGCGAGCAGGGGCTCGTCGAAGGTCTGACCGCTGTGAAAGTCGAGCGTGTAGCTGCGCTTGGGGAAGTCCTTGGACGTCGCGCCGCGATGTCGGGCCCGGGCGATGTAGCAGCGTCCGCGATAGAAGACGCGCGCCGCCTGGTAGCCGTTGTCATCCGGCAGCGAATCCGCCACGTAGAGGTGGAGCACCGGCAGCCCATCCTCCTCGACGTGGCCGCGCGGATCCTGTTCCTGCTCGCGAGCCGCGTCTTCGCGGGCGGCGCCCACCGTCCCGGTGCATTCGGGAACGGGGGCCCTCCAGGGACTCTGGGGCTGGCAGCCCGCCGCGGCCACTCCCAGCACCAGCAGGGCCGTGGCGGCGCGCGACGACCCTCGCCTCCTTCGTCCCATTTCCATCCTCCACGCCATGACGCGAGCCATGCGTTCGTCCCCATACCTCTCCCTGGCTGGCGGCGGGCCCTGTCTCCGGGGCCGAGGTGCGTGTCGCCTACAGGCGGAATGGGGGCCGTGGTCGAGGGGGAGGCGCGGGGCGCGCTCCTTGCCGGGGCTGGTGTGTGCCCACTACCGTGGACGCATGAAGACCGTGCATGAATGGAAGGCAACGATGCGGGCCGCGCTGAAGGAGGCCCTGCGCGCTCGAAACGCTCCCGCCTCGGCGGTGCTTCGGGAAACACTCGCCGCCATCGACAATGCCGAGGCGCCTGACCTGAGCGTCGCCCCAGCCTCGGTCGGTGGCGGCATCGCTGGCAGCGCGGGGGGGCTCGGAAGTGGAGAGGTGTCCCGGTTGCTGTTGTCGCCGGAGGCGGTGGAGGCCCTCATCCAGCGTGAACTCCAGGAGCGTCGCGACGCGGTGGAGCTCTACACCCGGCTCGGCAAGCTCGAAGAGGCCCGGACGCTTCAGGCGCAAGTGGATGTGCTTCTGGCGCTTTGAGGGCGGTCAGAAGTCGTCGTCCTCGTCGTCCTCGTCGTCCCAGTCCTCGTCCTCGTCGTCCCAGTCCTCGTCCTCGTCGATGGCATCTCCCTCGAAGTCCGTCTTCGCATAGCAGTCCTCAGCCCAGTGGCCAGACCGCCCGCAGCGGAAGCAGGCATCGGGATCATCGTGGTGAACGCGGTCGTGGATGCTGTCCTTGAGGACAACGAGATTCCGGGAGCGGTTGTCCTCCTTGTCACCGTTGATGTGGTGGACCTCTTCGCCGGGGACGGGCTCGCGTCCGATCTTCTTCTCAGCGACCCGGCGGTGCGTGAATACCCAACGCTCCTCATCCTTGTCCCAAAACTGCTTGTAGCCGCTGGAATTGACCCGAGTCTTCAGCTTTCCTGCCATCGTCCCCCCATCGCGCGAGGCTCAGGGCCAAGCTCACTTCAGGTCTTTCGTTCCTGCAAGGACGCCATCTCGTCGAGCGGACGGGGCAAGGCAGACCGAGCCTCCTGGGACTCATATCCCATGCGAGACGATGGGCAGGTCGGTCAGTGCGAGCTGGATGCATCCTGCAATCCCACCTGCTGGGGCGTGGAGAGCGCCTATCCCGTCCACAGCGACTACTTCTACTGTACGTATTGCCCTTGAGTCCCTCGCTCCCGCCGCACAGCGCGGGAGCGACGAAGTCGGGCGCGGCTAGCGAGGGCGCGCCCGGCCGCGGGCACTACTCAGGCACGTCCCAGGGGAAGCGGGTTGCCAGCCTTCCGCGTGGTAACAGATTCCTTGCTTGTGGCCACAGCGCAGCTGAAGCCAATTTGCGCCTTATATCCCGAAGGTGCGCATCAGCTCCAGTAGGCGTAGGACCTCCCTGGTCCTGGCGGTGTTTGAAAGAAAGTCCATGCTGAAGGAGGTGCATCCACTTGAGGTTGTAGGGGGACCCCATGGCATTGAGGAAGACCCATCAGGGCGCCGCCAAGAGCGAGGCAAATCAGCTCTCCAGAAGAACCAATACCGCCAAGCCCAATGCCGTCAAGAACCATCAGCCCGCAAAGGACTTTCGTCAGCTCATCGGGCTTGTTCGCGCGACGGAGGAGCAACTCATCGCGAATGGGTATGACGATGTGGAGGAACGCATCCACGTCATTCGTGGCATCTACTATGGGACCACATGGAGCGCGGACTATCAGGGGGAGAAGAGCCTGGTTCGCAACCTGGGCTTCCAGACATACACAAACTCCTCTATGCCTGACGATCCCCGGCCCTTCTTGAAGAACAGCCTGTTTGAGTCGATGCGACAGAGTCGCGACGTGCAGGAAGGGGATCGGTATGTCGACTTCAGTCATCTCATCATTGGCATGGACGCGCGAAGGAGTCGCATTGCACGCAACGTGGCAGTTCCAATGCAAGGAGGTACTGGGTTGGAGTTGAGCACGTGGCTTGGGGACCTGGGAGGGGCTGCGGGCATGCTCGCCAGGGACAGGTCGACTTCGCCCAGCAGTTCCGTGCTGAAGCGATTCATCGGGCTTGATTTTGGAGGCTCCAACAACCTGGAAGGGGACGTCGCCGGATACGTCGTTGCGCGGGACAAGAGCGATGACAAAGGGTCCAGTGCTCTGGATATATCCAAGGGGAAATGGGTCGCGGATGCCCTTGAGGAATACATGTCGCCTGGGCGCCCTGGCTCCGAATGGAAGGACCGTTGCACCGTGTTCCTGAAAATGATGGGTGGAGAGTTCAAGGGCTACAAACTCGGCAATCGCGATGCGTTGATTGCCAAGTTGGCCGTCCAAATTGCGGAATTTGGCAGCGTCTACCTGCTGAATCGCTTGCGGCAGAAGAACCAGCTCACGGCAAGCTTGCTTGAAGCTTCGTATCTCCACCTCGTGGGCGCGGCCATGGAGGTGGCTCAGGTCTTTGTCAGCGCCCTCGTCTATAGCCACGAACATCAAGGTGTGCGTCTGCAGGCGCGCCCTCCGGCGCCTCCCGTGACTCCCAAGGCCCAGCAAGTGACGGTGGGCAGCACCCTCCTGAGTACCATCAAGTCCAAGGAGAACGTGGAGAAGGGCGCGAAGAAGATCGAGAAGGACCTCCAAGAAGTGGAGCACTGGCTGAAGAAGCACCTCGGTTTCTGAGGGTTGGGTTGATAGGCTCAGCCTTCTCCTGGTACGCGCGAAAAGTCGGAGGAAGCAATGAGATCCACCAGCGGAATCCTGGTTCTGACGCTTGGAATGGTGGGGTCCGCTGTTGCGTATTGGTGGATGGGGCTGATTCTTCTCTTCGTTGGCGAGGCCCTGGGCGTCTTGACGGACCGGGCGTTTGTCGAGGGGCTGTTCGCCGTGGGGGCAATCGCGGGGGGCACCGCGGGCCTTCTCGCGGGGAGCACGGGCCTGATGGGAGTCCGCGCATTGGCCGTCCGCCCACAGCGAGCACTCCCGGTGTTCCTGTTCATCTGGGGCGCTTGGATGCTCCTGGGCGCCATGAGCTCCGCCTTCCTTCGGAACGCGCTATCACCGCTCGCGGCCGCGAGCCTCCTGGGTGTCTGTCATCTAGCCGCGTGCGGGCTCTATCTCGTGACGGAGCGATTGAGGACCCGGTAGCCACGGAGGTGCTCGACACCGAGGAGTCGCACGGGCTGCAACGCCAGCACGGACGGCACGAAGTCCGGCGCGGCCAGGCGCAGGAGCCCCATCCCGATGCCGGCCAGCCCCAGCATCAACCCTGGCGCCTCGGTGAACTTCGGCAGGCCGCAGCGCCATGCTCCGTCCTGACCCTGCGCCAGCACCCGCGCGGCCCGTGAGCGTGCGGCCTCCTTCCAGGCCTCGTCTCCCAGCACCTCTCCCGCCAGGTGCAGCACCTCCAGGTTGCCCACGTCTCCGTGGCACAGGCAGTGGCTGCCGCCGAAGCCTTCTCGCTGCACGGTGGCGAGCCCCGCTCGAAGCTCGTCGCGCAGCCGCGCATCGTCCAGGTGGCGCAGTGACAGCAGCCGGGCCAGGACGCCGCCCGCGGCCCCGTTGCACCAGGCTGTCATGAAGCCGCCAGGCACCAGTGGCTCGCCTTCCTTCGACGTGCGCAAATCCTTCCAGTTGCCGCGCTCCGGGACGAACAGGGCCCGCTCGAAGGCCAATCCCTGACGTGCGGCCTCCCGGTAGCGCTCGTCGCCGGTGAGCGTGGCCAACTCCAGCAGGGCCCAGACGAAGCCGGCCGCGCCGTGGGCCAGGCCCGTGAGCGCACGTCCGGCCGCGGGCACCACCCAGGCGCGTCCTCCGTGCTCGGAGTCGCTCGCCGTCTGGAGCATCCGCTCCCCGCACTTGCGCGCCAGCCGGAGCGCCTCCGCGCTGCCGGTCTGCTGGTGGAGCCGTGTCAGCACCAGCGCTGCCCCCGCGACGCCCGTGACCAGGTCCAGCGCCGTGTCCGCGTCGATCTTCGCCTCCAGCGAGCCCAGGCCCGCGTGGACCTCGTCCAGCAGCGCGGCGTCGTCCAGCGCCACGGCCAGGTGGCCGAGGACGTAGACGTTCGCCGCGCGCCCCGAGAACGCCCCCACGCCGGACGGGTCCTGGGACTCGGGCGCACGCCACTGCTCGCGCACCGGCACCGCCGCCCTGCGCGCCAGCGTCGCGAAGTCCTCCCGGCCCGTCACCACCGCCAGGTAGCCGAAGAAGAGCGCCACGCCCCCCACGCCGTCGAAGAGGTCCGTGCGCAGGGGAGAGAGCCCCCAGCGACGGCGCTCCAGGTCCTGGAGCCCCACGCCAATCCAGCCGGCGTCGTGGGCACCCTGGATGGCGTGGGCCGCCAGCCGCTCGCCCAACTGGACCGCGCCGGCCAGGCACGCCTCGGGCGTGGCGGGCGGGGGCAGGGCCTCCCCGGCGGCGGTCACCGACGCGCGGGGCGCCACGGTCTCCTGCTCGCGCTCGAGCGTCACCAGGGACTGTCGGATCAGCGCCACCTGTTCGGCGCAGTCCTCGGGGCTGAGGGACTCCAGCAGTTGGAATGAGCCGTCCAGGCCGGCGCGCGGCAGGTGATCCGGGATGCAGCGTCCCCGGCTGTCCCAGACGTGGCGGGAGCCGGGCCGCGAGGTGAAGACGGGCACGTCGCCCAGCCGGAGGTCCTCGTGCTCGGAGTGCGTCAGCCCCGCCAGCGAAGGGCGCACGCGGACCTCCGCCCACAGCTTGTCGAGCAGCTGGTCCCGGGCGAGCGCGTCGCGCAGGAAGTCCGGGTGCAGACCCTCCTGGAGGAGGAAGCCGTAGCGCATCGTCGCCCGGGCGATGTGGCGCACCTCCACGTCCCGGAACCCCTCGAGCGTTCGCGCCACCTCCTCGCGATGCTGGAGCAGGAGCCCGTAGGTCTCCTCGAAGCCCTCCTCGATGCACGTCCCGAACGCCGTGACGTCCACGGGCCGGCCCTCCAGCAGCGGGCGGTTGTGGGCCCCCGCGGTGGCCGGCTGCCGGCGGACGACGTGCAGGGTGTCCCGGGCGCGGTCCTCCAGCGTGGGCGTGGCGTGAGGGAAGAGCTGGCCTGCCTCGCCGCCCAGACCGCTCAGCTCCACTCCGGCCCGGCCCTCCCTGCCGAACATGAGCGTGGGCAGCAGGCCGCTGCTGATCACCGACCGCTCCAGGAAGCGCGCGGCGCGGGATGCCGCCGTGTCGTCGGCGCGTGGGGCGGGCAGCTGGTGGAAGAGCCCCTCCAGGTCCACCAGGACGGGGAACTCCCCGGCGGCGAGGAGGTTGCCGGAGTGCAGGTCCACCCCGCGCAGCAGGTACAGCAGCGCCAGGTGGCTGCCCTGCCGCCAGTAGAAGCGCGCCACGGCGTCGCGGTCGTCGCACCCGCCGGTCTCGACGTGCTCCACCCAGCCATGCGACGCGCGCGTCAGCACCTTCAGCCGGCGATGGGGATGGCGCAGCCCCCAGCGCTCCAGCTCTTCCAGCAGGTCCTGGTAGCGCGACTCGACCTCCAGCGACCGCGGCTTGTAGACGACCCGCAGCCCGGAGCGGAAGGTCAGCAGCGCCACGCTGCGGCCCTCGCGGTGCAGGTCTCCCGCGCCGGTGCGCGCCTCCACGAGCGGTCCCGGATCCACCCCCGCGCCGAGCACTGCCACCAGGGCCTCCCGGTCCTCCGCCAGGTGCGTCAGCAGCTCCAGGCTCGTCCGGATCCAGCGCTCCAGGGCCGTCACCAGGAGCCGCGCCAGCACCGGGTACTCCTCCAGGAACGCGGCGAGCCGGCCCGGGGCCTCCAGGTGGCGCAGGGCGAAGTGCTCGAAGCGCGCCTGGGGCGTTTCGCCCAGCAGATCTCCGCGCAGCCGGGCCACGTTGATCTCCAGCACCAGCGACCGGGTCGCGGTCTGTATCAGCCGCTGCTCCAGCGCATCCACGAGCCAGGCTTCGGCGCGCGCGTCCAGCAACGCGTCGGGGGCACACCCGGTCCGGGCGGCCAATGCCCCCACGCCGGTCCGCAGCCGACGCAACCCCAGCTGGAGGAACCGGCGCGTCAGGGATGGCACGCGCATCCGTGGACCCGGGGCCACGGGAGAGGGGAGGGCGACGTCGGCCGCCCGGTCCGCCAGCACTTCTTCCAGGAGCGGCAGCCACGTCAGCGCTTCCGGCCGCGGGGCGCTTCCGGCGAGCCTGCGCACGAAGGACGCCGCGTCCAGCCCCACGCCTCGAAGCCGCTCGTCGAAGGACGCCTCATCCCCCAGCGTGCTGCGCCGCCACGCCTGGTGGCGCGACTCGGCCTGCTGGAGCGCCGGGGCGGAAGGATCCTCTCCCGCGGCCTCCCGCTCATGGAGGAAGGCAGCCCGCTCCCACGCACCCATCTTCGAGCCCTCTCGCATGCGCGCCCTGCACGTCCGGCTGGACGTGGAAAAAGACAGGCGCGAGGGCCGGAGCCCCCGCGCCTCGGGTGGTACGGGACGACTCCTCGTGGGAGCCGCCCGTCACACACCGTCCATCAGCACACGAACGTCAGGTTGGTGCAGATGTACTCACAGGAGTTGGTGGCGGTGAAGCCGATGTCGATCTTGCCGCCGACCACGTCCAGCAGCTCGGTCTCGCTCAGCTCGTTCAGCGTCTCGCCGGAGGGGTTCGCGGGCAGCTGGGCGCGCTGCTCGGAGGTGAGGCTCTCGCGGAACGACGGGTCCTTCCAGGCGCGGATGATCATGTCGGGGGTCATCATGTTGGGCCGCCTCCTTTTTGACGGCGCTTCCAGGCTAGCCCGCGAACTCCGGTTGCTTCAAACGTCTCCAGCCTTTTCATGTATCACCGGTGATACCGGTGTGAGTCGCGGGCGCCCCATTTCCCCTGGCGCGTGGAGGGACCACACGCGTGGTGAAGCGTCCTGCGCCGAGAAGCCTTCAGGACTCCGTCTCGGGTGTGGCTTCGGGGGCTTTCTGCATCGACTCCCGTGCGCGAGCGCGCTCCTCACGCTGCTTCTCGACCAGCGCTCGCGCTTTCTCCTTCTGCGGCTCCTCCAGGAGGGCTTCGACCTCGCGATACGCCGCCGCCTCGTTGTCCTCCATCGCCTGGAGCAGGAGCTGTTGCCGCTTCAGCGCTTCTTCGCTCAAGGGGGCGGGAGCTTGGGCCGGAGGCCTGTACGGAGGCCGGCCGCCCCGGCCCGCGGGGCCGACCCTGACAGGCATGGCTCCCGGCGGCGGATTGCCTCCCATGGGAGGGGTCCAGATGGCCCGGAGTTCTTCACGCAGGGGCTTGTTGGCCACGGTCAACGCCTCGTCCCGCTGGCCAATCTTGATCAGCTGGTCGGTGCTCAGCCCCAGCTCCTGGTAGTTCTCGAGCAGCAACGCGAGGGGCGACTCCAAGAGGATCCTGGGAGGCGGCTGCCTTCGCGGTTCCACCGGAGGGGACGATGCGCAGGCAGTTACGAGAGCCACCAGCAACAACCCCGGCACGAGATGACGCTGCGACATCGGTCCTCCTTGGGACGTGTGCCTTCTCTCTATGCTGATATCGCGTCCCACAGAAGGCCCGGGAGGTCCTGGTGCCAGGAGCACTGACGTAGAGTGCACGCGTGATGTCCCAGCCTGAAGACTCCGCCGGCCTGAATGACGGTTACGTGTACCGCGAGCGGATTGGCGCCACCTCCGTGGGGCGCACCGCGCTTGCCCACCTGACGGACAAGTACCGGCACTCCACCGAGGAAGAGTGGCGTGCGCGCTTCGTGCGCGGCGAGGTGCGACTGGACGGCGTCATCGCGACCGGCGACGAGCTGCTGCAAGCCCACCAGGAGCTCTGCTGGCACCGGCCGCCCTGGCGGGAACGGGAGACGCCCGACAGCTTCGAGCTGGTGTACGAGGACGCCTCGCTGCTCGCGGTCATCAAGCCGAGCGGCCTGCCGACGCTGCCCTCCGGCGGCTTCCTCAAGAACACGCTGCTCTCGTTCGTGCGGTTGCGCTGGCCGGAGGCCTCCGCGCTGCACCGGCTGGGGCGGGCGACGTCGGGGCTGGTGCTCTTCTCACGCACGCATGAGGCCGCCGCGAAGCTCTCAGGCAACTGGCGGGAGGGCGACGTGGAGAAGCGCTACCGGGCGCTCTCGGATGGGGTCGCGGCGCAGGCGTCCTATGACATCCACACGCCCATCGGGCTGGTGCCCCACCCCCTGCTGGGGTCGGTGCACGGGGCGACCGCGAAGGGCAAGCCGTCACACAGCCGCGCGGAGGTCCTGGAGCGGCGTGACGGGCAGACCCTCTTCGAGGTGCGCATCCACACGGGCCGCCCCGAGCAGATCCGCATCCACCTGGCGTCCATCGGCCATCCGCTCACGGGAGATCCGATGTTCGCCTCGGGAGGTCTGCCCCGCGAGCACGAGCCCGGTCTGCCCGGAGACGGCGGCTACCTGCTCCACGCGGAGACGCTCGCGTTCACGCACCCGCTCACGGGGGAGCGCCTGCGGCTGCACGCCCCCCCTCCGGCCGGGTTGAGGATGGCGTCGGAAGGCTGAGCTCCGACGCGCAATGGCATCAGTAGGAGCCCCACCGCGTAGGAAGCGGCCCACTCCATTGCGTCTGGTTTCCCGGAGTCGCCAGCGGCGTGGTGCCATTGATGCGCATGACGCTGGAGCTCGCGTTATTGAGGCCTGACCAGTCCACGGCGATGTTCCGGCAGTAGCGGTCCTTCGCGAAACCGGTGGTCATGTCGTGGACGCAGGGGGTGGCGTCCCAGACGCGGTCCGCCTGCAGGCGCTGGACGGCGGCGACGATGTTGGAGGGCATCTCCCCTGAGGCTCGGACGAAGGGAACGCCGTCGACAGGCGCGCCCTTCGACGACAGCAGTTCCAACACCTTGCCGGAGTAGCTCAGCGTGCCAGCCATGCTGAAGTCCCAGGCGCTGGCGCTGAAGGGCTGGGTCTGTCCACAGGAGGCCGGGTCGCCGGGAGCGTCGGTGCAGGCGCCGCCGAGGTGCAGCACCAGCACGGCGCCCGTCTCCACCGTGTAGCCCTGGGGGAAGGTGAAGGTGAAGTCGGAGTTGGTGAGCTCCTTGAGGGAGATACCGGTCAGCGTCCCGCCGGAGACGGCCACCAGCTCGATGAGGTCCTGCGGGGCGTCGGGGTTGATCTCGGTGATGCGAAGCGAGGCTTCCGGCGGGGGCCCACCGCCATCCAGCGTGCCAGCATCCGAGCCGCCGGCATCCGGAGCGCCCGCGTCGCCGGAACCCGCGTCCTCGGTGCCCGCGTCGGGAGTGCCGGAGTCCACACCCGAGTCACCCGTGCCTGCGTCTCCTGTCCCCGCGTCTGGCGAAGAGGCCTGAACGCAGCGTTCTTCAACGCAGACGATGTCAGGGCCCCGGGATGCACAGTCCTCCGTGTCGGTGCACTCTGGGTTGGAACAGGCGGAGACAAGCGGGAGCAGGGCAAGGGCTGCGAGTCGCGGACGGAGCATGGGAGGGACCGTGATGGAGAACGGGCGCATCGTCGAGCAGGGGCGCCATGAGACGCTCGTGCAAGAGGATGGCGCCTACGCCCGTCTGGTGTCAGCTCAATTCTGACCAGGCCTCAGCGTCCGCGCGTCATGATACCGCCCTGCTCCAGCAGCCCGAACAGGTCCAGCATCGCCTCCACGGGAAAGACATATCCGTACTCGGAATGGGCCGCGTCGCGGATGTCCGCCACGGAGCGCTTGCCGTCGGCGTAGCTCGCGAGCGCATCCGCCAGTTGGTAGAAGCGCAGCTCGCTCTCACCCTGTTCGCGCAGGGCCGTGGACGCGGCGGTCATGGCGGCCTTCACCGCGTCCACCCGCGCCTGGGCGCCGGGAAGCGCATGGCGCTCCAGTTCGTAGAACGACGCGAGCTCCTGGCCCTTCACGCGACGCGGAACGAAGGCCCGCGCCTTGCGCTCGGCTTCACCCGGGGAGGGCTCCTTCAAGGACACCCCGCGCGCCTTCGCGTCTGTTTCCAGGCGCTTCAGGGCCTGGGACTCGGCGGTCTCCAGCGCCTGGACCAGCGCCTTCACCGGCTCGGCGGGCGCGCCCAGGGCCAGGCAGGAGCGCAGGGCGTCGCGTTCACGCTGGTAGCCCGCGCGAATTCCGGCGCGAGCCAGCCGGGCGAAGCCGGGCACCTGCGCGGCGGGCGTCGCGGCCAGCTCGCGGCGGGCCCGGAACTCGTCCTCGGCCACGCGCTTCGCGCCGTGCACCGCCACCAGGCGCGAGAGCTCCAGGGCGCCCGTGCCTTCGGCCCACGCGGCGACGGTGATGCCGGCCAGGCTCGCGAAGGCGGCACGGTGCAGCTGGGTGGGGTCCACGTTCTCCGGCCGGTCGCCGCTGGTGTGGTAGCCGTCATCGGGCCACGTGGAGTAGGCGACGCCGGGGATGCCGTGGTCGTTGAAGAGCTGGTGATCCGAACCCCGGCTGTAGCGCTCCATGTGCGCATCCATCGGGTCCTGCGAGCCGGTGACCGACCCGATGCGGAAGTCCTTCCTCGGCGGGTAGGCCACCCCGTTGAAGCGGTTCATGAAGGCCACCGTGGACTCGGACACGGCGTTCACGAAGCTGCCATTCCAGTCCGGCGTGTAGGAGACCTGGAAGCGCGAGTGGGCGCGGGTCAGGCTGGCGCCGAGCATGTCGAAGTTGAACTGCGCCACCCGCCGCACCGGATCCGCGCCGTGGTGGGAGAACCACTCGCGGGTGCCCTCGAACTCCGGCAGCCACAGCACGCGCAGGGTGCGCACCGGCTGGGGCAGCACGCCCTTGCGGATGAGCGTGGTGTACGTGCGCACCAGCTCCAGCAGCGTGGCGGAGCCGGAGGCGTTGTCGTCCGCGCCGGGCTTGTAGTGGTCCAGGTGGGCGGTGAGGACGACCTCCTCGCCCGCGAGCTTCCCGGGGATGACGCCGCTGACGATGCTGAGATGCCCCGTGGGCGCTTGCGTGGCGACGCTCACGTCCACCTTCAGCGGCCCCTCCCGCAGCTGGGCGCGCAGCTCGTTCGCCTGCCGGTTCGACACCATGAACAGGAAGGGCGTCCGCATGCCCTGCGGCATCAGGCCCTGGGAGACGCCGGCCCAACCCACCTGATCCGGGAAGTCGCCGTCCATGCGGTGGGGCGCGTTCCAGGGCGGCGTCGAATAGGACGACACCACGCCCACGGCGCCCAGCTTCGCCACGGCGTTGCGCAGCGCGGGCATGGGGTGCCCCTGGGTGAGCACGACCTTGCCCTTCAGGTCCTTGCCTGCGTAATCGGCGTCCTGGGTGCCCATGCCCACGTCGACCAGCTCCAGGTCCGTGCCCTCGAAGCTGCCGCTGCCCATCGCCAGGGACATGGGCAGGTCGGCGTAGGACGTCACCCGGTACCGGTGGGGACCGGCCACCCACAGCTCGCCATGCGTGGCCCGCCACTGGGGGCCGTCCTTCATCGCCTCCAACCGGACGTCCTGGAGCCCCGCGGCCTCGGCGGCGGCCTTCGTCCAGGTGGCTGCCTCCGCGTAGCCCTCCACGCTGTCCCGCGCGATGAGGGACAGCCGCTGCACGCCGTCATGGATCCTGTCGCCCGAGCTCTCCTGGATGAGCGCACGCACCACGTCGTCCCGGAGCACCATGCCAGTGGTGGGGGAGATGGGCCCCAGCGGGGACGTGGGGGCCTGGGCAAAAGCGCTGAGTGAGACAGACAGCGCAAGGAAGGCGAAGGGCAACGGGCGGATGGGCATGGCTTCCCCGTTCTATACCGTGCCTGCGGGAAAGGCCTTGGCCGCTTACAATCCTCCGCGAGGGGAGCGCTCGACATCCATACCGCGAGCCCGGACGACGCTCAGGGGACGTACCGCTCGGCGGTGTTCAGCGCCACGCCGCCGTCGGTGCCCCCGATGATGAGCACACTCCCTGATTCCAGCCACGTCGCGGTGTGAGCGGTGCGCGCCGATGACATGGGGGCGATGGACTCCCAGCCGCCATCCCGCCGGAGTATCTCCGCGGAGGCACGCGGCTTCTCGTAGGGGGTGGCATACCCGCCTGTCACCAGCACCTCGCCCGAGGGCAGCGCGGTGGCAGTGTGGAGGAAGCGGGCTTCCCCCATGTTGGCCTGGGGCGTCCACGAAGCGCTGCCTGGTTCGAAGAGGTCCACTGACGGGAGGACCGTTCCAGGTGAACCCTCGAGGGATCCGGTGACCAGGACCTGTCCAGAGGGCAGCAGCGTCGAGGCGTGTCCGTTGCGCCCACGGCCCATCCGCTGCGAAAGGAGTCGCCATCCTCCATCCGGTAGGTTCGAGTCGTAGACCTCGGCGGTCGTCTCCGCTCTGTCGTAATTGAAGCCACCGATGGCCAACGCCACGCCACCGTCCAGCAGGGTGAGCGTCAGCATGTTGCGGTTGATGTTCAGGTCCCTCGCCTTCGTCCAGGATTGGCTGACCGGGTCAAAGAGTTCGGCGGTGTTCAGCCCGTCGTCCCCCGAGAATCCGCCCCCCGCCACCAGCACCTTCCCCGAGGGCAGCAAGACGGCGGCATGGCCGGCACGTGCTCCGCTGGGGAGGGGACCGACCACGGTCCATTGATTCGCACCTACGTCATAGATTTCAGCGCTGTCCAGCGCGCCACCCGTGGGGCCCCTGCCACCGGCCACCAATACCTTGCCATCCGGCAACAGGGTGGCGGTGTGGTCCATGCGAGCCGTCCTCAGGTTCCCCCCGGGACTCCAGCTGTTTGATGAGACGGTGTAGAGCTCCGTCGTGTTCGTCGGGCTGACCGCCGAGAGGTCGCCCGTGCTGCTTCCGCCAACAACCAGCACCCTGCCGTCTCGCAGCGCGGTGGCCGTATGGCCTGTGCGCCGCACCCGCATCGGCTCCACGGATTTCCATCCCGGTGGTTCGCGTTCGTCATCGGGAAGGCCTCCGTCAGGTCCTGCATCCTGCCCCGCGTCCTCGCCGTCCTGCCCCGCGTCCCCGCCGTCCGGTCCACCTGCATCCTGGAGGTCATTGCCGTCAGGCCCCGCATCCGACCCGCCATCCTTGCAGATGCGAGGATTGTCGAGGCAGAACTGGTCCACCACGCCGTCGACGTCGAGACACGCAGTGGCCTGGACGCCGAGCAGCAGCATGCCAAGGGCTGTCGAGCGGAGCAGGGGCTTCATGGCCACCTCCCAGACACGAACACGGACGTCCCATCCAGCCCGAGCTGCACGGGCACCGGCTTCTTCGGCGACCCCAGCAGGTACATCCCCGTGGAGGCGCCCAGCCCCACCAGGCCTCCCACCAGCAGCCCCACGGAGGCCGTCTGCAGCCTTCGCGCGCTCTGGGCTACGTTCCGGGCATCGGCCTCTGAATGGATGTCCTTTGCCACGTCATCCAGCTTCGACTTCCTCCCCTCCGCCACACCCCAGAAGACGCCCGCCGCGACGACGAGGGCCCCTCCCGCCACGGCGGGAATCATCGCCCGGTCTCGCAAGGATGGGTGCGCGCCGGACACCTCCCGCACGGGAGAGGATGAAGACTCCGGGAGTCCCGTGGTGACGACGGGGAGCGGCTCTCGCGGCGCCTGGACCTCCTGCGCTTCCGAGGGGGACTCCTGCTTCAGGGGCTCACTGGCCGCCCCCCGCGCGGCCAACGCCTTCAGGACTCTCTTGCGCACCGCTTCGAAGTGCCGCTTCACCTTGGGCGAGACAGTCAGCGGCAACTTCGCTTCGGGGTTCATGCTCAGGGCGGACGTGAAGGCGGCTTCGGCGTCGCTCAACCTTCCGCTCAGCTCCGCCAGGATGACGCCCTGGTAGAGCGACAGCACCACCTCATCCTCGGACCCGCGCGCTCCCTCCTTGCAGCGAGCCACCTGGTCCAGGGCACGCTCGTACTCGAGGTCCTCGAACAACAGGGAGATGGACTCCGTGCAGAGGCGTACGTCGGGGGAGACGTCGCCTCGGGCAACCCCTGGGATGAGGGAGAGCCAGAGAAGCAATCCCCAGACACAGGTTCCGGGCAGCCACGCCTTGCCGTGGATGGAGGGACGCATCGCATTGTCTTTCATTGCACGGGTCCATGCTCCCGGTGCTCGCGGAGATGAAGGGTTGCCCTGTCGCCGGGTGCTGCTCCGTCCTGCGATTGCGTGGCCCCGCTTCGTGGATGGACCCGTCGCCTCCGAGGGGCCTCGTCCACGAGGGGGCGCGCATGCCGCCTGACCGCGTCTACGGCTTCGGCGTCACCGGTGGGGTGTCGCTGCCCTCCGGCGTGGAGGGGAGGGCGGTGCCACCGGGCAGCGGGGAATGCGCCGCGTCGCCCAGCGGGGCTCCCTGCCGCTCCTGGAACCCGGTGCCGGCGGACGTCTGCCCGAAGGGGCCCGTGAAGGCGTCCTTCGTGTCCGAGTACTTCGCGTCCACCGTGCCGAGCGGAGCTCCAGGAGCCCCGCCCGCCCCGGACGTCTGGATGACCTCCTGCTGCGGCGGGGGCGTCAAGCCCAACACCTTCTCCAGCTCCGCCTTGCGATTCGTTCCCTCGAAGGCCGACTCGAGCTCGTTCTTCGTCGGCTTCACCTTGTCGATGTCCTTCTGGCTGTACGGGGCGGGCTTGCATTCCTCGAGGGCCAGCGCGTTCGCCTTGTGCATGGCCTGCTCCGCGCTCCTGGCGGCCAGGGCCGCCTGCTCCTCGGCCTTCTGGAGGTTCTGGGCCGCGGTCCTGGACGCCTCGTTGGCCTCCTTGAGCTTCTTCTCCGCGGCGGCGAGGGCTTCCTTCGACTTCTTCGCCTCCTCGGGCGTCTGCCCCGGCTTCTGCGCGGCCTTGCGTGCGTTGGCGGCTGCCTTCTCCGCGGTGGCCTTCTGCCGTCGCGCGGCATCCGCGGAACTCCGGGCCTTCGCCAGCGTGTCCCGGGCCTCCGTCGCCGCCTTGCGTTTGGCTTCGGCGGCGAGCCGCGCCGCCTCCGCCTTCTGTCGGGCTGCCTCCGCGAGACGCTGTGCCTCGGCGGGATCGACTTTGGATGCACTCGAACCACCGACTGCTTTCACTCCAGTCATGGGGCCGCTCCTCTTGATTGGGGCTGGCGGGTCAATGAATGGCCGCCCGTGCAATCAATGAGGAAGAGGGAGTGGGCCCAAGGGCATCCCAAGAAACCCCTGGGGCCCCCAGGCAGGGCTTCAGTCCAGCAAGCCCTGGAGGCTGAGATCCAGCCGGCTGCTGAGCAGGCCCAACAGGCTCTCCAGTGCGAGCCGGTCCTGCTTCAGCCGGGGCGTGAGTTCCATGCGAACACGTTCGAGCAACTGCTCGCGGGCCTCCGCGATCCTTCGCGCGATGCCGGAGCGCGAGCTGCCATACATGAGCGTCAGCCGGTCCATCGTGAACCCATGAAAGTGGTGCAGGCGCAGCAGGGTCCGCTCCTGTTCGGGGAGCACCGCCACCGCTTTCTTGAGCGACTCGACGAGGAGCTGGCGCGCGTCTTCGCGCAGCAGCGCGTACTCGGGGTCGCTCGGGGCCAGGAGCCGCGCGAGTTCCTCGGGAGGCTCCGCGACGAGCTCATGGCGCGCGTCCCGGCCCACCAGCTCCCCGGCGATGCGCGCGGCGACGATGCCCACCCAGGTCAGCAGGGGCCCTCGTCCCCCATAGCTCGCGATCCGCGGGGGCGTGTCGCCGCTGCCCACCAGCAACCGCTCGCGCAGCACCTGAAGCACTTCGTCCACCATGCTCGGCGACACCCTCCCGAGCCGGGCGGGAATGTACCGGAGGACGTTCTGCTCGAAGGCCCGGAGGGCCGAGGGCTCCCCTCTGGAGCAGGCGCACGCGAGGTACAGGTCGGCGCCGTGGAGGATGCGCAACACCTCCGCGGTCCTTCCCACGGGCAGGTGGCGGGCCAGGTGCCGCGAGAAGGCCTCTTCTGGAAGCGGCGTCAGGGGCCCTGTCCACCGGGTCCGCGCCGCCTCGACGTGTTGGTTCAGCAGGGCCTCCAGCCCCTCCACGGCGTCCAGCTCCGCGCGCTGCTCCCGGAGCAGGTGCTCCCGCAGCAACGCCGCCAGGGAGCCTGTCGTCCGTTGCTCGCTCATCGCTTCGCCTCCCGCTGTTGCCAGGCCAGCACCCGCTGGAGCTCCGGCCGGCCCCGGACCCCCACGGACTCCAGCCGCGTCCGGGCCTCTTCGGCCAGTTCGAGCGCCCGCGTCCGGTCCGGAGCGGGGCGCGTTTCGAGGAGCGCCCGGGCCAACAGGAAGGAGGTCCTCCCGGCCGCCTCCGCGTCACCGGGCGTGCCCCAGCGGGTCTGGATGCGACGGGCGCGCTCGAGCAACGGTGTAGCCTGCGCCGCGGCGCCCAGTGCCAGATGCGCCTTGCCGGCACAGGTCAGCGCGTTGGCACCGTCCTGGGACTCCGCGCCATCGGCCTTTTCGGTGAGGGTCCGTGCCCGCCCGCAGTACGCGAGCGCCTCCTCCGGGGCCCCTGTCTCCAGGGACAGCTCGGCCAGCAGCAGCAGCACGGACACCGTCTTCCCTCCCTCCGGGCCGGAGTTCCCCTCCAGCCGCTTCAGCGCGTCCAGCAGGTCGCGTCGCGCCTCGGGGTAGCGGCCCGCCTTCAGGTGCACCTGCCCCCGGACGGTCAGCGGCAGGGCGGCGCGCGGCGAGTCCGGGCCCAGCGAACGCTGGACGCGCTCCAGGGCCTCCGTGGCGAAGGCCAGCGCCTCGGCGCCCTGGCCCGCCTCTCGGGCGAGGACCGCCTGCTCCGTGAGCGCGAAGATGACGGTGATGTGATTGGGGCCCCGGCCCCGCTCGAAGATGGCGCGTGCCCGCTCGACCTGTGAGCGCGCCTCGTCCAGCCGGCCTTCCAGGCGCGAGACCCCGGCCAGGTTCAGCAGCACCGTCCCCATCGGGGTGGTCTCCGGGCTGGAGGACGCCTCCTGGAGGGCCAGGGCCCTGCGCCAGGCTTTGACGGCCTCCTCGTGCCGGCCCACCTCCAGCGAGGCCGTGGCGACCCGGTTGTAGGAGGTCACGAGGGCCGGGTTGTCGGGGCCCAGCAGGCGCTCGCGCAGCGCCAGGGCCTCGCGGTGGAGTTTCAGCGACTCCTCATAGCGGCCCTGGCCGTAGCGGATGCGTCCCAGCTGGTGGATGAGGTTGGGCGTGCGCAGGCTGTCCGGGCCATTCCTCCTGCGCGAGAACTCCAGGCCCTGGAGCGCCTCCTGCTCCGCCTCGGCGAGCTGGCCGTGCGCCTCTCGCAGCGACGAAACGCGCGTGTGCAGGTCCGTCGTGATGTCGGGGAAGCGCTCCCGTCCCAGCCGCTCGACGGCGGCCCGGGCGTGCAGGATGAGCTTCTCCGCCTCGTCGGTGCGGGACTGCTCCTCGCCCACCACCCAGATGAGCTCCAGCCACGCCCGGGCCACCGTCTCGTCGTCACGCGCGGCCTCGCCCGCCCACAAGGCCTGGTAGAGGAACGCCTCCGCTTCCTTGGGTTTGTTGAGGCCCCCGAGGAACACGGCGTGGGCCAGGAGCACCTCCGCCCGCAGCGGCTTGTAGTCGAGCCCCTTCAGCTCCTCGAGGAGGGCTGTCGTCACCGAGAGCCCCTCGGTGAACCGGTGTGACAGGAGGTGGGCGCGGGCCTGCGCCAGCTTGTGCCGTGCCGCCTCCACCGGGGCCCGGAGGTTCTCGGGCGGTTGCGGCCGGGCTGAGAGTCCGGGCGCGTCCCGACAGCCGGCGAGCCCTTCGAGCGAGGTCGTCAGCGGGTGCGCGTTCTGCACCGTCAGCGCGTCCGCCTTCTCCAGCACCTCGGTCACGGCGGCGAACTGCCAGAGCCGCGCGTCGAGGCACGCGGCCGTCTGCCAGGCGAGGTCCTCCGTATCGCTGTCCGCGGCCATGCAGGCCTCGGTGCGAAGCGTCCGCCACTGGGCGGCGTACGCGTCCAGCGTCGACGCGAGCTGCGCCCATGCTGGCGCGGCGTAGGTCGCGCCCGTCGACAGGAAGGCCGTGCGGATCCGCTCGCGCCGGGCGGGGCTCCAGGCCGCCGTGAGCTTCTCCACCTCCTGCTCGCAGTGGCTCCCCTCGCGATGCGTCATCCCATAGGCCGCGAGGGTGCCCAGGACGCCCGCCACGGCCGCGGTGGCCGTCATGCGCGCAAGCCACCGGATGGGGCGTGGAGCGAGGGCCGCCAGGAGGGACTCCATGGACGGGAAGCGCTCCTCGGGGTTGGCGCTGAGCCCCCGGAGGACCGCGCGCCGGACGCGGGCTGGAACCTTCACCTCCCGCTTCGGGGGGCTGATGGTGCCTTGCCGCGCGGCCTGGGCCAGCTCCTGGAGCGTCGCACCCTGGAAGGGGCGCACGCCAAAGAGGGCCTCGTAGAGCGCCACGCAGAAGCTGAACTCGTCGGAGTGCGCGTCCGCGTGCTGGCCCTCCATGATCTCCGGAGCCATGTATGCGGGCGTGCCCAGGAGCTGGCCCGTCCGCGTGAGGTGCCTCATGGAGGCGACCGGGGCCTTGTCGGGCTCCTGGAGCGGAGCGCCTTCTTCGTGGTGGATGGATCCAGCGATGCCGAAGTCCGTCACGAAGACGCGGCCCTCCTTGCTCAGGAGGGTGTTGGCGGGCTTGAAGTCACGGTGCACCAGGCCCGCGGCGTGCGCGGCGGCGAGGCCCTTGCCGGCTTCGCGGAAGACCCGGAGCACCTCCTTCCAGGGACGCGGCTGCTGCATCCACTCCGCCAGCGTGGTGCCCTCCACCAACTCCATGGCGAGGAAGACGCCGTCTCCATGGGTGCCCACGTCGTAGAGGGTGACGACATTGGGATGAGCGAGCCGGGCGAGCGCCTGTGCCTCGCGCAGCAGCCGCTGCCGCAGCTCTTCGCGTTGGCGTCCCTCGGGGCGCAGCATCTTGAGGGCCACCCGGCGTCCCAGTTCGGGGTCATCCGCCGCGTAGACGACGCCCATCGCTCCAATGCCGATGCGCTCTCGCACCACGTACCGGGAGAGCTTGTCGCCCGGCAGCAGTGGCTGGGACGCAGCCTGCGTGGAGGCCGTCGGAGCGCCGGCCAGGACCTGGGTGCCATTCCCCGCCGCCAGGACCCAACGGCAGTCCGTACAGCCTTCCAGGTGCGCCAGGACAGACGCCCGGTGCTCTTCTGAGAGCAGCCCCGCGAGAAAGTCCGTCAGCGTCACTTCCTCTGGACATGAATGCATGTGCTCACTCCGCGATGCGTTCCGGTTTGCCAGACAGAGCCGTCGGAGAGTTGATTCAAGCGCGTGGGCATTCCCCCTTTGAAGTCCTGGGATGCAGCTTAGACCATTTCCTCTCTCTCCACGAGCGCATGGGCAGTCGTGCGTTGACTCGCGCACGGAAGAAATCTTGGGACGCAGGCGCGCCCATTCCCTCTTTCCCCATGAGCGCATCACTGGATTCTTGGTTTCCAGGAAGAGCGCTCGGCGTTTCGTAAGTCCTGTGTGTCGGTGTCTTCCTTTCATCCGCGTGGTGTCTGTCCATCCCGATGATGGGCCGTGAAGCCTTCATCAAGAGGGGAGTGTCCCATGGGCGCTGTCGCAGCTGCGAGTGGTCCAGGAGCAAAGGTAGACACCGCCGAGCAGCAGCGAAAAGCGCAAGCGGATCGGCAGAAGGCGGAGGCAGCGAAGGTCGCCGCCGATGCCAAGATCAAGGCGGCGGCGGAGGCCCGGAAGGCCTTGCCTCCGGTCCGGCGCGCCGCGACGACCGCGCGGCAGGAGAAGGCCGCTGCGGCCACGGTCGCCAAGGACGCTCGCAAGGACGCGCGGAAGCCAGGGCAGACACCCTCGGAGGTGAAGAAGTCCAAGGAGACCTCCGCCACCGCGGACAAGAAGCTTGAGGCTGCCACCGGGAAGTCGAAGGCCGCGGACGCGAAGCTTCAGGAGGCCGAGGAGAAGGCAGCCCTGACCGCGACGCGCGCCGAGGAGGCCATGCGCAAGGCGAACGCGTTGGCCCTCGCGGAATGCAAGGCGCCGCCCTACAGCCAGAAGGACATCGACAAGGTCAAGCCGACGAAGAACGAGCTCGACTCGGCCTTCGAGGGCACGAGTCGAAAGGCGGAGCTGGAGAAGGTGTTGGGCTTGACGCCTCCGCCGCAGCGGAAGGCCGCACGCAAGCCAGAGAAGGGCGAGGCGCCTCCGAAGTCCCTCGATGCGGTGGATGCCAGGGTCGCGAAGGCCGCCGCGAACACGCCCAATGGGAACATGTACACGGACCCGTCCACTGGCGCGAAGTACCAGGTGAAGCAGAACGCCACCACGGGCGAGACGGTGTTGTCCGACACGACCCGCGGCACCACCGTCACCGTCAAGCCTGACGGCAGCTACACGTCCACGGTGACGTCAACGGAGTCGACGAAGTCAGGCGGCACGCGCGAGACGACGTGGACGAAGTCGTCAGACGCACAGGGCAAGCCGACGCGCCTCGAGTCGCGCACGAGCCAGACGGAGCAGCACCCCGAGACTGGAGCCACCACGACGACGTCCACCACGCAGTACGACGCCACGCGCTCGCCGCCAGGGCCTCGGTCGCGCACCGAGGAGGTGCTCATGGAGAAGCCTCCGGCGGCGCTGGAGCAGAGGCGCGGCACGCCGCAGGGCCCGGCGACGGTGAAGACGGAGACGCAATTCAACGCACAGGGCCTGCCGACGAAGCAGGTGAAGACGACGGAAATCCACACACCGGGCTTCAAGGCCCATGACGTGAGCGCCTTCGAGGCCGGGCAGGATTCGGCCCTGCGCAATGCCTCCAAGGGGGAGGACCACCACCGGACGAACAACGCCCCCACCCCGCTCAAGCCTGGAGAGTCCAGCCTTACCCTCACGGAGGAGACGCGCTTCAACGCCCAGGGAGAGCCCGCCGTCTCCACGCGGAAGACGGAATTGGTGGCCACCCAGGCGCTGAAGTCAGACAAGAACGGCAATGGCGTGCAGGTGGTGCGTACCCAGCAGGAGGTGACGCGCGGGCCCAAGGACTCCGTTTCCATCGACACGGCGCCCGCCCTCACCCCGAAGACGCCCGGCGCCGTCAACCAGCGCACCACGGTGACCGGGTATGACCCGGACGGCAGCCACTTCGAAGCGGGGCACGCCCGCCGCTCGCGGACGGTGACCCAGTCCTCCGGCACCGTGGACGCCCACGGACAGATGCAGCTGAAGCACCAGCCCACCCAGGTCCAGAGCCTCCACGAGGCCAGCGACAACCGGTGGCGGTATGACCACGTCGGCTTCGACGTGGGCGCGGACGGCAAGCCGGTGCCGGGCCAGGAGCCCCGGCAACTCGACAAGGAACGTCAGCTCAACTGGTACGAGGACGCGACGGAGTTCGTCGGCGACGAGCTGAAGGCCCTGGCGGACACGGTCGACGACATCGCGGATGCCGCCTCCGACTTCGTGACGGCGCCGCTGCAAGAGGCGCTGACGGACGAGATCCAGAAGCTCGACAGCGCCGGGGACTCGGTGTCGCTGAGCGGCAACCTGGACGTCAAGGTGGGGCTGAAGGGGGGAATCTCGGGCGAGGCCGCCATCGAGCGGACGGAGGACGGCAAGTACCAGCTGTCGGCGGAGGTGACCGCGGACGTGGGCGTGGGCCTGCTGGGCTCGGCGTCGGTGGGGGCCGGTGGCCGCATGGAGTGGATGTTCAACACGCCCGAGGAAGCAGCGAAGGCGGCCCTCACCCTGGGCAAGGGGCCCTCGGCGCTGGCCCCGGGGAGCGAGGGCCACACGTTCCTCAGGGAGCACCTGTCCGCGATGGAGGTGAACGTCACGGGCGAGGTGGAGGCGGGCATTGGCGGGGGGATCGGCACGGGGACCGCGGAGCTGTCAGCCAGCCTGGGGGCGACGGGGAGCCTGCGGGTGGAGTTCGACAAGGGCAAGCCGACGCACCTGGTGAAGTCGGTGTCGTTCGAGGGCTCGGGCGCGGCGGGAGCGGCCACGGGGCTCAAGGGCAAGGCGGACCTCAGCCTGGGCGGAGAGGTCAGCGGCTCGGTGAGCATCGAGACGAAGACGCCGCTGGATGCGAGCAAGCTGGACGGCAACGACGTGCTGTCGTTCCTGACGGGCGACAAGAGTGATGCGCTCGTGGGGCCCTCGGAGACGAGCATCACCGTGGAAGGCTCGGTGGATAGGGGCAACCAGGGCCAGTACTTCACGGCGGAGGTGAGCGGGCTGACCGACAAGGAAGTGCAGTCGGTGACGGACAAGTTGAAGGCCGGCAAGTTCGAGAACGCCTTCGACGACCTGCGGAAGGAAGCGAAGGTCACCCAGGGCAGCTTCAAGGACCGTGAGCTGGGCGTGGGGGCGAAGCTGGGCGTGGTGGACTTCGAGCTCAGCGCGCGGCACCGCGACGTGACGGCGGAAGGTGGCGGCGGCGGCGGGAATGGAAGCACCACGGTCAGTCTTGGCGGCGGGAAGCGGCGTGGGGGCAGCGACGGGCCGTCAGGGAGCCATGGCTCGACGGGAGGCCCCAACCGCTCGACGGGCAATGAAGCAACTGGCGGAACAGGGCCGTCCACGAAGAAGCCTGGGAACACCTCGACGGACCGAGATCTCCCTACCCAGTACCGGGTGAATCCCGCGA
This sequence comes from Corallococcus sp. CA054B, assembly GCF_003611625.1. NCBI lineage: Bacteria > Pseudomonadati > Myxococcota > Myxococcia > Myxococcales > Myxococcaceae > Corallococcus > Corallococcus sp. CA054B. The sequence goes on along the minus strand of NZ_RAVY01000007.1, from coordinate 56,750 downwards.
CGGGGCATTTCACGCCCGTGCCGCTCCAGGATGGGGGCCCCTCGCGCGCGGATCAGTCCGACAAGCCAGGCACCCTGCGGTCCAGCGCTGAGAGCCGTCCTCCTTCTACGGAGAAGCGGACGTTGGCGTATGTCGATGTACCGACAAGCCCGAAGGTCGGCTCCAAGGTGAATGACGGGGTGAAGGACGCTCCCGTGGAACCCAGGGCCGCAGGCGAGGGCGGGGCAGGGAAGCCTCCCCCGAGCCGACCGGCCGGAATCAGCGAGCCGGGGGACACCCAACCGGATTTCATTCCCCTTTCGCCGAAGAGCACGCGACCGAACGGTGTCCCCGCCACGCCAAAGGACACTCGACCGGATGGGGTCACTCCTCGAAATGAGCCCACCCGACCCGAGGGAGTCACTCGCTCGAAGACGCAGGATGAGATCATCGATGACGGTGTCCGGGCGCTGGAGGTCGGGGATTTCGACATGAATGCTCCGGGACAACTCTATCACTCTTCGTCCTCCTCCGCGTTGGATGGGATTGAAGCGGCTGGCGGTCTATTGCCCGCGACTCAGCTCAAGGCGAAGGACATCACAAGAAAGTCCGGGGAGGGGCCCCAGTACTCTCGAACGAGCACCGAAAAGAATTTCATCTCCTTCGGCAAGGGCCCGGATGGATTGGGGACGGCACATGCCTACTCGGACCTCTACGAACAGTCCAGCCGCTACAATCCCTCTATTCTGACCCCCGAGGAACTCTCCACTCAGATCACCAAGTACCAAGATCTGCTCTCGCGCAAACTGCTCGAAATCGATCCGCTCCCCCCCGTGCTGGCGTCGAATAGCAAAGCGGCAACACGGCTTCGCCAACTCAAAGCAGAGCAGGCCCTTCGCGGGAGTTTGCCAGAGGACGATCGCCCGCGTCCGTATCCGATGTTGTTCGAGTTCGATGGGGCCCAGATCCCTTCCCAGCCGCATGGGAACTTGCCAGGTGAAGTCAAGGTGCTCCAGAAGGCGGGCCTCGAGAACTTGAAGCGGATCTTCGTGCCGGCGGACAAGGTCGCGGAGGTTCAGGCGCGAATGGACCGAATGCTTGGAAGAGAGCCTCAGGTCCAGGTTATCCCACTGGAGTCTCTGGAACAGGTGATTCCGTCCGACAGTTCGCCGGCAGATAATCGCAAATCGACTCGAGAGCGCATGTTGCTTAATGAGAAGAAGATTGAAGAGTATTACGATGACCGGCTGGAGAAATTTCCGCCGAACTAGTCTCAATCACTTGGGATCAAGAACATGAGCCTTTTCATCCAAGCAACGCCGAAAGCAAGTCCGTACTACCCGAAGGGCGAGACGGCGAAAATCACCTTCGAGCACGGGCAAATCCAGGTCGAGTGCAAGGAAGAGGAGACCCACGAACTTCTCCGTGGCTTGCTGGCCAATCAGCTTTTCGTTCAGGGGAGGGGGTTCCGACTGCTTCGCCGCAGCGAGAACGGGGCCCTGTTCCGGAATCCAGAGACCCAGCGCTACGAGCTTGAAGGGTATGTCCGTCTCGACGAAGCTCCGGAGCGCGTGCTGCGCGCCATCCAAGACGGGCTTGAGGCCACAGAGCAGTTCGAGACTTCGCTCGTCCATTCGCAGTGAAGTTCGAGGCATGTTCCACGGGAGTTCGGGGGGCCATGGCTCGTGCCTGGCGGCGCACGTCCGCCTCACCAGGGATTGTGGATTTGCCCCCGTCAAATCGGACAGTCCAGGATTGAGAGTTGGCAGAACGGGACTCGCAGAGTGACTTCATCTTCAACCCGTGGTGGTGGTGGGCCACGATTGGAGTCGTCGAACCAGGAGGGCAACTGGGCGAAGGCGTGAGCGGCCGAGGGCGGTTCGTTGACGTAGCTGTAGTCGCGCTTGAAGGTCATCACAAAGGACTCGGCCAGGCCATTGCTCTGGGGTGAGGGGGACGCACTTGCGGGCCGAGGCCGAAGTCGCGGATGTCCCTGGCGGTGTAGACGGGGCCGTTGTTGGACAGCCACTCCACTGCGTGGGGCGCTTTCGAGGTGCCCGAGCCGCAGCGAGCCTCCGCCTCCGCCTCCATCGACACCGCGACAGCGAGTCGCGTGCAGTTGCCCTGGGCCGAGCTGTCGAGCGTGTAGCAGAGGCCGTTCGAAGGACAGCCGGAGCTGGCTCTGGGCCCTGCTTTCGGGCACGAGGTGACGATACAGCCCAGATCCAGGACACATTGCAGGCCGCCGTGAGCTTGGATTCCTAATGCACCGTGCAGCGGAATGCACAGGTGCGCGGCCTCATGCACACCGGAAGGCCATCCTTCCCACCAGGGGCGGTCGCATGCGTTGGCACATGCGTTGCTCCAGAGTTGGACATGGTCGATCCCATCGTGCTGTTCGTGTGTTTCATCGTCCTCTCGGGGCCCGTGCTCTTCGTGGCGGGAATCGTCGTCATGTCGAAGGGCTCCGGAATCCGTGGAGGCATCCTGACGGTCCTGGGCGCCTCGACGATGGGGCTCGTGTACTGGGCTTACAGTGCAATCAGTGACATGAACTTCTCGAAGGGGCGCGTGCTGCGTCTCAGGGGGCGCGCTCGCGTGGCCCGTCGAGCCCTGGGCGACGGCTGGGCGGACGACGCCACTCCCAACATCGAGGGTCTCACGCCCTGGCAGCGGACCGTGCTGGGGGAGGCGTGGCTTTACTCCGCGGGCATGGAGCACGCGTCGGTTCCCGCCTTCGCGAAGCTGTCGCTCAAGCTCTCCGCCCTGGGGGCGCCGTCGGAGCTGCTGGAGGCGTGTCACCTGGCGGCCCTGGACGAGGTCCGTCATGCCCGGCGGTGTTTCGCGCTCGCCCGGGCCTACTCGGGGCTGCCCTGGAGCGCGGGAATGATTCCGGAGCTGAGCCAGGACCGTCCCCAGCGTCCCGGTCCAGCCGAAGGTGACGACTGGTCGCGGCTGGTGCGCGGGTCGTTGCTGGATGGATGCCTGGGGGAAGAGCTTGCCGCCAGCGTCGCCGCTGAAGCGTCAAGGCGGGCCAGCGACCCGGTCGTGCGTGAGACGCTGGCGGTCATCGCCGAGGATGAGGGACGGCACGCGGAGCTGGCCTGGGATGTCATTGCATTCGCCCTGGAGCGGGGCGGCGGCACGGCGAAGCAGGCGCTGCGTCAGGCATTGGAAGCGCTGGAGACACAACGCACGCCTTCACTCCCCAGCATCCCGGGAGTCGATGAGGCCTTCCTCGCGCGCAACGGTGTGTTGCCCCAGGCGGAGCTGGGACGGCTGATGGAGGAATGCATCCAGCGAACGCGGGCGAGGTGTCAGCCCAGCGTCAGCAGCGCGCCGCAGACCATCATCCCCACGCCCACGACGAGCTTCCACGACATGGGCTCTCCCAGCAGGCCCCACGCCAGCACGAGCGTGAGGGCCAGGCTGAGCTTGTCGATGGGCGCCACCCGCGAGGCGGGAGCGAGCTGGAGCGCTCGGAAGTAGGCCAGCCACGACAGGCCCGTGGCCACGCCGGAGAGCGCGAGGAAGAGGAGCGTGCGGCGGCTGAGGGAGGGAAGGGCGGCGCCCTCTCCCCGGGCCAGCGCGAGCGTCCAGGCGAAGACGAGCACCACCACGGTGCGCAGGGCGGTGGCGAGCGTGGACGGCACTCCCTCCACACCCACCTTTCCCAGAATGGCGGTCAGCGCGGCGAAACCCGCGGCGGCCAGGGCGTAGATCCACCACGTCATGTGTGTGACTCCAGGGGCAGCGGCATGGACGCCGAAAGCAGAAGCCCAGCAACCCGGTGGGGTTGCTGGGCCTCTGTACATCCACTTCCTGGCGGAGGACTACCGGACGACGGTCAGCGCCGTGTCATCGATGAAGAAGCTCGTCGCCAGCGACGAGTCCTCCGTGCCGTTGAAGTAGATGCGGACCGTCTGGCCCTTGTACGCGGCCAGGTTGAACGTCCGCTGGACGTAGGCCGTGCCCTTGTCCAGGTTGCTGTACGTGGCCAGCGTGGCCAGCACCGTGCCCGCGCTGTTGCGGACCTGGACGGCCAGCTTGTCGTAGGCCGTCGAGGTCGTCGTCTCGGAGGAGGTGATGCGCGCCCAGAAGGTGAACGTGGCGCTGCACGCCGAGGCGGGGATGGTGACGTCCTGGTAGGCGAACTCGGTGCGCGTGGTGCCGTAGCCGTTCATGTAGGCCTTGTACGTGCCCGTGCGCGGCGCGCTGCCGGACGTGGTGCCGTCGATGACGCCGGACGACGTCGTCCAACCCGTGTTGCCGCTCTCGAAGCCGGCGTTGACGAGGAGCTGCTCGGTGATGGAGCAGCTGCCCGTGCCGTTGTTCACCGTCACCGACACCGTGGAGGACGTGCCCACGTTGTTCGCCGCGTCATAGGCCTTCGTGGTCAGCGCGTAGGTGCCGTTGGCCACCGTCGCCGTGTTCCAGGAGATGCTGTACGGCGAGGCCGTCGCCGTGCCCAGCAGCGCGGTGCCCGCGTAGAACTCCACGCGAGAGACGCCCACGTTGTCGGTGGCGCTGGCGCTCAGGCTCGCGGTGCCGCTCAGCGTGGCGCCGCCCGCGGGAGAGGTGATGGACGTCGTGGGCGGGGTGGTGTCGCTGCCGCCGCCACCGGTGATGAACAGCGTGTACAGCAGCTTGTTGGGAGAACCGGTCCCCGGGCTGGTGACCTTGTTCGGCGTGGCGTTGTTCACCAGCGCGTCGCGCACCTGCGCGGGCGTCGCGCTGGGGTTGGCGCTCAGGTAGAGCGCCGCGGCGCCAGCCACGTGCGGCGACGCCATGGACGTGCCGCTCATGGACGTGCTGGACGAGTTGCCGGAGTTCGACGCGGAGGTGATGCTCGAGCCCGGCGCGAAGATGTCCACGCACGTCCCGTAGTTGGAGAACGACGAGCGGCCGTCGCTGCTGGTGGTGGAGCCCACGGTGATGGCGTTGGGCGCGCGGGCCGGCGAGTAGTTGCAGGCGTTGGCGCTGTCGTTACCGGCGGCGACCACCGTGGTGACGCCCGCGGCGATCAGCCGCTCCGTTGCGTCGTCGATGGCCTGGATGCCGACATCGCCCAGGCTCATGTTGGCGACCGCGGGCTTGACGTGGTTGGCCGCCACCCAGTCGATACCGCCAATGACCTGCGCGTCGTTGCCGTAGCCCGTGCAGTCGAGCACGCGCACGCCGTGGAGGGTGACCTTCTTCGCCACGCCCCAGGTCGTGCCGCCCACCGTGCCCGACACGTGCGTGCCGTGGCCATGGCAGTCGGACGGGTCGCTGTCGTTGTCGATGAAGTCGTAGCCGTTGCCGATGCGGCCGGTGAACTCGGTGTGGGTCTGCCGGATGCCGGTGTCGATGACGTACGCGTGCACGCCGGTGCCGTCGACGTTGTACGTGTAGGAGCTGTTGCGCGGCAGGTCCCGCTGGTCGATGCGGTCGATGCCCCAGGTCGCGCCGGTCTGCGTCGCGGACACGTGGATGAGGCCGTTCTCCTGCACGTACGCCACGCGCGGGTCGGACAGGAGGCGGCGGGCCTCGGCCTCGGTCATGTTCGCCAGGAAGCCGTGGATGGAGTGCTCATAGGTCCGCAGCACCCGGCCTCCGCCGAGGGACACCAGCTCCCGGGCGATGTTCGCCGCGCCCTGCTGCCGGACCTCCTGCGTCGAGTCGCGCAGGACGACGATGTACTCGTTGGGGATGGCCCGCTCGCGGCGGATCATCTGTGCCGTCTGGCCGATCTGCTCGCTGTCGGACTCCGGGCCCTCCGGCATCGGGCCGCACGCCGCGGCCAGAAGGGAGATGGCGCTCACCGCCTGGGTCAGTTTCAGTTTCATTCGGCCTCTCAGGGAACGTGCGGGCACCGGATCGGAAGCCCACGCACAAGCTGTGAAATTAGCTATTCTTGAATAACTGGTCAATACGGCTTTCGGCGCCGCGCCCCGTGTGTGTTTGCCAGGCATCGTCCGGGGCCGGTTCGTCGAGCCGGACCTGCGGCCGCTCCCGGGGTGGCGTGACGGCGGATATTGAGTCCCTTGCATTGAGCGAGCGTTCATTCAAAGATTGGGGGCATGCCTCGTACGGCTGACGCCAATGCAGTCCTCCGGGAGAAGACGCGGGAGCGCGTGCTCCAGGCCGCGGTGCGGCTCTTCTCCCGGCACGGCTTCGACGGGACCTCTGTCCGCGCGCTCGCGCAGGAGGCGGACATCGCCGTGGGGCTGCTCTATTCGCACTTCGAATCGAAGGAGGCGGTGCTCTCCGCGCTGATGCAGTCGTCGATGCTGGACGTCGCGCGGACGCTGGAGGCCGCGGACCGCGAACCCACCGCGCGGGGCTTCGTCACGGTCCTGCTCACGTCCGCCGTGGAGATGATGGACGCGCACCGGGACCTCTGGCGGCTGAGCCAGGGCCTGCGTCACCAGCCGGAGGTGCTGGCGCGGCTGAAGCTGCCGTTTGAGCACTTCCTGGGGGCCACGCACCAGCGGCTGAAAGCGGCACTGGCGGCGCGCGGCGTGCAAGAGGCTGACATTGAAGCGCGGGTGCTCTTCGCCTTGGTGGAGGGCATCTCCCAGCAGTACGTGCAGCACGAAGGCGGCTACCCCGCCGCCGCGGTGATCCGCGCCGCGGCCCGAAGGTGGCCCGCGACTCCTTCCCGCAAGCGAAAGGCAGACACCCCATGAAGCGGCTGAAGGTTCCAGGCGGTGAGATGGCGTGGCATGAGGAGGGGCAGGGTACGCCGGTGGTGCTGGTGCACGGAACGCCTTCGTCGTCGCGCGAGTGGCGGGACGTGGCCCGGCGGCTCTCGCCGTCGTACCGAGTGCTCGCGCCCGAGCACCTGGGCTTCGGCGACAGCGAACGGCCCGGGGACTGGCGCACCTATTCGCTGCCCTGGCACGTGGAGAACCTGCGCGCTTGGTTCGACCAGATGGCGCTGGGACCGTTCCACCTGGTGGTGCATGACTTTGGTGGGCCCATCGCGCTGCCGCTCGCCATCGCGGCGCCGGAGCGGGTGCTGAGCCTCACCGTGGTGCAGAGCTGGCTGTGGGACCTGAAGGGCCCCAATGTCGACAACGCGTTGATGCGATGGCTGTATCTGTCCTGGAACTTCTCCGCGCGGACGCTGGTGAAGATGTCCTGGGGACGCCGCACGAAGCTGACGCGGGAGCTGCACCAGTCGTTCATGTCTCAATTTCCGGACCGGGCGTCACGGATGGGCACCTGGGGCTTCGCGCGCTCCATCTCCCACGAAGGCCCGTGGATGGACGAACAGGGGCAGGGCCTGGGCCGGCTCGCGGACGTTCCATCGCTGGTCGTCTGGGGTAGGGCGGACAAGGTCGTGAAGCCCGAGCACCTGGCGCGGTGGAAGCAGGCGCTGCCCCGTGCGCGAGTGCTGGAGCTGGAGGACGTGGGTCACTTCCCGCAACTGGAAGCGCCTGACGCGGTGGGTGCCGCGCTGCTGGAGCAACTGGCCCGTGTGGGTCAGCCCCGCTCCATTGACTCCCTGCCGCCAGCGCCCGTTTGATCCTCAACGTCCGCTGCTGCTCCCCAGGAGTCACCCCGTGCCTCACCCCGATGCCCAGACGGCGCTGGAGATGCTGGAGTACTGCCGCTTCGCCTACAAGGCGTACGCCCAGGGCTGTGTCTATCCGATGGATCCGTTCTACGAATCCCACGGGGCCGGGATGTGGCAGGGCGCGAGGGATCGCGTCCTGGCCCAGGTGCACAAGCTGCTCGGCAGCGAACCGGACATCCACAAGTTCGATCCCATCGAATACGACCTGAGGACTCCGCCGAACCCCCGGAGCGGAGTCGTGTACCGGGGCGGCACGGGAGCCTCACCGTACATCCTGTTCCAGCCGCGGGAGCTGGACCGCTCCATCTCCTTCTCGAAGGGCGTGGACCTGGAAGGGGAGGACATCCCCATCAAGGTCCAGGAGCTCTTCGGGGAGCGGACGCTGCTGGGCCTGGAGCACTCCGAGGCGAGCGGCTCGAAGCGGTGCTGCTACTTCCAGGGCAAGACGGGGATGACGCAGACGCACCCCACGGCGGGCTGGCCCAGCTGGATGGGGGCCGCCATCTACGACCCCGACCTCGAGCGGCTGACGGTGGTCTTTCGCGGCAGCCGGAGCGGAAGCGGCGGACGCGCGCTGGGACAGGCGCTGGTCAACAGCGCGGGCAGCCCGGACTGGGTCACCGACATGAACCACCTGAAGGAGGTGAAGGTCGGCCGGTTCAGCAACGCGAAGCTGTCCGCTGGCTTCTGGTACGCCTACGCGAGCTGCCAGGAGTCCCTGGCGGCGGCCTGCCTGGAGGCGATGCACGGCCGCGTTCCACGGGAGATCATCTTCACCGGCCACAGCCTGGGCGGCGCGCTCGCGCAGTGCGCGTATCTGGACCTGGCGGGCGGCGAGCTCCTGGAGAAGGTCTACGCGAAGATCAAGAACCGGGTGAGCGTCTGCTGCTACGCCATCTCCGCGCCGCCCGTCGTGCTGGGTGAGAAGTCGAGAGAGAAGCTGGAGCTGCACATCGGCGGGCCCGCGCAGGTGTTCCACTACTTCTCGCCGTACGACGCCGTGCACAACAGCAAGAAGGTGAAGACCTCCGGGGTGACGGCCGTGAACTCGGTCGTGGGCGTGTTCACGCATCCGCTCACGTCACCGTGTCATCTGGGGCAGGAGATTCCCTTGAAGGATTGCACGCTGGCCTTCCCGGACGCGCATGAGCCCGAGGAGGTGCGCAAGGGGCTGGTCGGGCTCATCCGGAAGGAGAGCAGGATGGGCCTGCCCGCGGACCCGGGCTTCTGGCCCACGTTCGACTTCAACCCCACCGGGGCCTGGGGGGCGTCGGTGCGGCCGGGTAGGGATTGGGCCGCGGAGGCGCTCGCGGCGCACCTGAAGATCGCGCTCATCTCCAGTGTCTCCGAAGAGCGGGCGCGGGTGCGCGCGCGGCTCTGGGCGGACGTGGTCAAGGGCAGTGGGAAGAAGAAGGCCGACTACGAGATCGTGGACGACACGGATGGGGCCTCGTTCGATGCCTTCGCCGATGCGTGTGGCCTGGTGTCGGAGCTGAGCAACCCCTTCACGGACAACCGCTCACGGAACAAGACGCAGCTGCGAGCCCTGCGCAACGAGATGATCAAATCCTACCAGGGGGCCTCGGGCCACAAGGCCTCCTCGAGCGTCTACTTCGTGATGCTCCAGTACCTGACCGCCGCGCAGTACGGCCTGGATATCGTTTGATTCAGGGAGGCATCACTTCCGGTTCGCGCAGAACGGGGCGTCGAAGGTTCCCGTCAAACCTGTCCTCGTTCCGTCGGATCTTTCCTGGACCTGGACATCGAAGCTTCCAACGAGGCGGTCCGTCGTAGCGGTCGTCAGGTGGATGCTCCCGCTGGTGGCCACCCCGAGGGTCTCCGTTCCCCCGTCCGTGAGGCGCTGCTGGATCTGGACGAACCCGGGGCCGGTGGCGTTGCCGACCTCGAATGTCCCTGTCGCAGGGGGGCCGAGGACCGAGACCGTCACGAAGCGGGACGGCGGAAGGTCATAGCCGGCGTCCGCGGGGGTCGTGCAGAGCCCGGAGAAGTCGGTGTCAGCCAGCACGGCAATCGAGAAAGAGGTCCCGCCGTCGGGGCTGCGCGGCAGGAGCTCGCCGGACCAGGTCACCGGGAAGGCCTTGTCGCCCTGCAGGGACCCCACGCCCTCCGTCTGCTCCGACTTGGAGCCACAGGCAGGAAGGAAGAGCAATCCGATGACGGGAAGGAGGTTCAAGCGCATGGGGCGTCCTGGATGAGCGGGTTGGGCGTTCTGAGGATTCCATGTGAGCAGTGGGAAGCCAATCCGGCCATTGTACCGGGGCCAGGGGCACGACCTCCGGCCCTCGCCATCGCTCACTCGGCGCCCCGGCAGCTCAGAAGGCGGGGATGACGGCGCCGTCCACGTCCTCCAGCGTGCGGGGCTGCTGCTCGGCGTCGATCTCCTTCAGGTCCAGCTTGCGCGGATTGCCCACCACGTCCTGGAGCGTGGCGCCCGCTCCCGCGCCTTCGCGCAAGGTCAGCAGCCCCTGCTTCGCGAGCAGGTGCAGGGCGCGCGCGGCATTGCTGGGGTCCGCCGGCAGGCTGAGCTTCGCGCCCATGGGGAGCTCCGCGAGCTGCCGGAACCGGAGGGAGTAGAGCGCGAGCGGTTCCAGGTGCACCGCGCCCACGCTCTTCAACGCGAGGTGGCGCTCACCGGCGAAGCGCTCGCTGGAGTGGGGCTGCGCGCTGGGGGCCGATGACTTCGTCACCACCAGCGGGGCCTCCGAAGCGGTGCACCTGTGCCTCGTCGCGGCCGCGCGCAAGGGAGACACCATCGCCATCGAGTCCCCCGCCTACTACGGCACGCTGCTCGCCATCGAATCGCTGGGCCTCAAGGCGCTGGAGATTCCCTGCCATCCCCGTCATGGCATGGAGCTGGACTCGCTGGAGGCCGCGCTGGAGCGGCGGCGCGTGTCCGCGGTGCTGGTGGTCCCCAGCTTCAGCAACCCGGTGGGCAGCTGCATGCCGGAGGCAAACCGGCGCCGGCTGGTGGAGCTGGTGACCGCGCACGACGTGCCGCTCATCGAAGACGACATCTACGGTGACCTGCACTTCGGCCCGGAGCGTCCCCGCCCCTGCAAGACCTTCGACACGCGCGGGCAGGTGATGCTGTGTGGTTCGTTTTCAAAGACAATCGCCCCGGGCTTCCGCGTGGGCTACGTGGCCCCGGGCCGGTTCCGGGAGCGCGTGGAGCTGCTCAAGTTCGCGCACACCGTGGCGTCGCCGCTGCTGACCCAGGAGGCGGTCGCGCGCTTCCTGGAGAACGGCGGCTATGACAGACATCTGCGCGCCCTGCGCCGCAACCTTGCCTCGCAGGTGGAGCACGTGGCCCGCGCCGTCGCCGAACACTTTCCCTCGGGCACGCGCGTGGCCCTGCCCTCGGGAGGGCTGCTGCTCTGGGTGCAGCTGCCTCCCTCGGTGGATGCCCACGCGCTCAACGCGCGGGCACTGGAGGCGGGCATCAGCATCGCGCCGGGGTCCATCTTCTCCGCGCGGCCGGACTCCTACCGGAACTTCATCCGGCTGAGCTGTGGCCAGCCCTGGACGCCGCGCATCGAGGCCGCTGTCGCTACGCTGGGGAGCCTCGCCTCCGGACTTGCTAGCGCGTCGCGACGATGAACAGCCGGGGGAAGGGCAGCAGGACCGTCCCGTCGGGCAGGGCCGGGTACGCCTGGGCAATCCCTTCCTGGTAGCGGCCGAGGAAGTCTGTCTTCTCCCCCGCGTCGAGCGGTTCAAGGAAGGGCCGGAGCCCTGAGCCCTTGAACCACTCCACCACCGCGCCGGCGCCTCCGGTCAGCGGGTGGAAGTAGGTCGTGCGCCAGACGTCCACCGTGGTGGCTCCGGCCTCGCGCAGCGTGCGGAAGTACCAGTCGGCATCGTGGCGCTCCGTCCGGGCGCTCGCGGCTCCCTTCAGTGTGTCCGCCCAGGGCCCCGCGCTGGCGGTCTCCCGCATCAGCCGGTGGGACGGCTCCTCCAGGTTGTCCGGCATCTGCACCGCGAGGCTTCCACCCGGCGCCAGCTTGTGGAGGAGCACGGGCATCAAGGTGGCGTGGTCCGGCACCCACTGCAGCACAGCGTTCGCCAGGAGGGCGTCGTAGGGGCCCGGGTCGCTCCAGGTCGCGATGTCTCCCAGGTCGAACCGCACGTCCGGCAGGCGCTTGCGCGCCGCGGCGAGCATGTCCGGCGAGCTGTCCATTCCGGTGACGGCGGCCCTGGGGAAGCGGGCGCGCAGCAGCTCCGTGGAGTTGCCGGGGCCGCAGCCGATGTCCGCCGCGCGCTTCACGTCAGCCGTGGGAACCCGCGCGAGCAGGTCCCGGATGGGGCGGTTCCGTTCGTCCTCGAAGCGCGTGTACTGCGCGGCTGACCAGTCCATGGGCGTCCCCTTTTTTCTTGGGAACCTACCGCGTCACGGCGGTGTCATGGGTTGTCCATGTCTTCGCGGGCATGCGCTCGCCATTCGCGGATGGGTTAGCGTTCAATCATGAGCCTCTTTCGTACTTCCGCTGTCGTGTTGCTGATGGGGTTCCTCGCCTCGGGATGCAAACGGGACGCGGACGTGGCCCCTCCCAAGGTTGCCGCTTCGTCTGAAAAGACCGCGCCCTTCATCCAGGCGGGGCTGGTGGCTCCCGCCACCGTCGCGGGACAACCGGACACGGGTGAGGTGGACCTCGCGGCGCTGCGCGACTCCGTGGCGGATCCGAAGGTGCTCTCCGAAGAGGAGGTCGCGGCGCTCTCTCGATCCGCCGCCCGTCCACCGCGGGACCGTGATCTCGCGGGTGCACCTGCTCCGTCAGCCCCGCGCGCCCTGGAAGCCCCGGGGCTGGGGGAGGCGGAGCTGTTGGATGCCACGATGGGTGAGGAGATGGAGCGCCGCCAGAGGGATGCTCGCGCGGACCGTGAACGGCTCGCGGCCATGCCCGCCGCGCGGGCCCCCGCTGAGCCGGAAGCGGATGGAGTCGAGGGCGGTGTGGCCGGCGGTGTCGTCGGAGGCGTTGTTGGAAACATGTTCGGAGCGGCGCCCCCTCCTTTGGAGCAGCGCCGCCGTGAGATCATTCAGATCATCAAGGGCAGCGGTGGCGGTGGCGGTGGCACATCCGCTGGAGGCTTCGGCTCCGGGGCCGGAGCGAAGCCCGCGAAGAAGCAGGCCGCCAAGGCGGAGGATGCCCCGAAGCCCGTGCTGCCTCGCGTGGAGGCAGCGCCTCGCGCCGCCAAGGTGCTGGTCATGGGCGATGACGGCCGCTACCAGCCCCTCAAGGCCCGCGCCGTGCGCGTCGTCACGTACATCCAGGGCGCCCGCGCGCGGACCGTGGTCGATCACCTCTTCGAGAACGACTCCGGCCGCAGCCTCGAAGGCACGTTCTATTACCCGCTCCCTGGCGGTGCGACGGTGGCGGGCTTCGCGCTGTACTCAGGGTCGGTGGCGGTGGACACGCCCTCGCTGTTCCAGTCGCCGGACCTGCTGCCGCCCCTGGGGGATGACCCGGCGGAGCCGGAGCGGCTCGCGGCCTCCGCGCCTCCCTCGGCCCGTGGCGCGAAGCGCTCCTGGGGCGACATCCAGGAGGCCCGCGTCGTGGAGCAGAAGCGCGCGCGGGAGGTGTACGAGGACGTCGTGCGCCGCAACGTGGACCCCGCGCTGCTCGAATGGTCGGGCGCGTCCACCTTCAGCGCCCGCGTCTTCCCCCTGCCTCCGAAGTCCCTCAAGCGCGTCGTCATCGCGTATGAGCAGACGCTGCTCTTCGACGGAACCCACCTGCGCTACACGTGGCCGCTGCCTCCGGACGCAGGCAAGGAGCTGCGCGTCAGCGCCCGCGTCCACGTGGATCCCAACCATGCCAGGCAAATCCTCGTGGAGCCGGAGGGGGTGGTCTTGAAGCGCAGCAAGCTGGATGCTTTCTGGGTCTACGACCTGCCCAAGCTCACCGGGGACGGCGCTCTGAGCGTGGCCCTGGCGCCTCGCGAAAAGGACGCGGACGTGCTGGTGGGCTCGGATGACGCGGGCCTTCCGGGCCGCGCCTTCCACGCGCGGGTCCGGCTGCCGGAGCAGCTCACCTCGGGCGCGGAGGGGCCTCCCACGGGCCGCGCGGTGCTGGTGGTGGACACCTCGCTGTCCTCCGAGGACGGCAACGCCTGGGCCATCCAGGCGGCCACGCTGCGCGCCCTCCTGGAGAAGGACGCGACGTTGAAGGAGTACGCGGTCCTCCTCTTCGACGTGCGTCCGCGCTGGCTGCACGGGCCGGGCTTCCGCCCGAACGACGCGGCGAACCGCCAGGCCAGCTTCGCGGAGCTGGAGCGCGTCTTCCTGGAGGGTGCGTCACACGTGGACGGCGCGTTGGACGAACTGGACCGGGCCGGGCGTGAGTGGCTCAAGCCTTCCGCCGCCGGGGAGCGCGTGACGGCCTTCCTGCTCTCCGACGGCAACATCACGTGGGGGCAGAGCCGCGTGGACGCGCTCCTCTCCCGGCATCCGTGCGTGGAGTCCCTGCGCTGGGTGACGTACCGCTTCGGCGAGGCGGCGGTGAACACGGAGCTCTTCGACGCGCTGTCCCGCTCCAGCGGCGGGCGTGTCGTGAACGTCCTGTCCGCGGCGGAGGTGGATGCCGCGGCGAAGGCGCACCGCGCGGCGTCCGTGGTGCTGTCCCGCGTGTCGGTGGTGGGCGCGGACGTGAAGGACCTGGTGGTGGCGGGCCGGCCCCGGCTCGTCTTCCCCGGGCAGGAGCTGCAGGTGGCGGGGCGGCTGCCGGGCAAGGGCGAAGCGGCGCTGGAGGTGGTGACCCAGGCGGGCACCGGGCCCGAGCGCACGCTGCGCATCCCCCTGCCGGTGGACACGAACAGCACGTTCGCGCCCCGGGCGTGGGCGGAGCTCTTCGTGTCCCAGCTGGTGTCCCTGGATGACGAGCGATTGGACCGGATGGTGGTGGCGCTCAGCCAGCACTACCGGCTGGCCAACGCCCGCGCGTCCATGCTCGTGCTGGAGTCGGAGGGCGACTACACGCGCTACGCCGTCCGCGATGAGCAGGTGGACCTGGCGAATCTGGAGTCGCTGCGGCGCAGGGAAGAGGACCAGCGCCGCGACAAGCTCCTGGGCATCGCGCTGGACGACGTGCCCGCCGAAGGCCGCGCGGTGGTGGCCCGGCTCGCCGAGCAGAAGGGCCTGCCCGCGCTCCTGCGGCGCCAGCCCCTGAAGGACGCGCCGTACGCGGGCGGTGACGAGCGGCTCCAGGCCGAGCTGGCCTATCGCAAGGCGCGGCGGGAGAACCGGGACGACGTGATGATCTACGAGGCCGTGGCGCGCAGGCGGGCCTTCTCCGGGGACACCTGGGGCGCGGTGCGTGCGCTGTCGTCGCCCGTGGAGCTGCGGCCCCGCGACGCGGAGGCGCTGCGGCTGGTGGGGTATGGCCTGCTGGCGCTGGGGCAGTATCCGGCGGCGGCGGAGCTCTTCGAGCACGTGCGCCTCAGCCGTCCCTTCGAGGCGCAGGCCTTCCTGGAGGAGGCGCTCGCGCTGGACGCGGCCGGGCGCTACTCGGAGGCCGCCCGGAACTACGAGATCGTCCTGGCGCGGTCCTGGAAGCGTCATGGCGACGAGCTGCGGACCGTGGCGGGCTTCCACTACGCCCGGATGCTGGCGGGGCTGGAGCGGCAGCCCCGGCTCGCGGAGGTGGCCTCCGTGCTCAAGGCGCGCCGCGCCGGGCTCAAGGGACCTCTGGGTGAGGGGATGTTCGCGGAGGCCCGGCCCATCGACTACCAGCTCACCACGCACTGGAACTCGGACAGCACGGACATCGACCTGTGGGTCATCGAGCCGAACGGGGAGAAGTGCTTCTACCAGCACAAGCAGACGTCGCTGGGCGGGCAGCTGTACTGGGACATCACGGATGGCCTGGGGCCGGAGCTGTACCACGCGCGGAAGGCGGCGCCGGGGCCGTACCACGTGCTGGTGCACTACTACGGCAACCGCTCGTCGCGGTACGTGGTGCCCACCGCGCTGCTGCTCGTGAGCGACCGGAATGTCTTCACGGCCGAAGACATGGCCCAGCGGCGCTTCCAGGTGCGCATCCTGCCCAACACGAACGCGCGTCTGTTGTTGCGGCGCGAGGAGCTGGTGGCGTCCAAGGACCGCGTGGCGGCGCAGCCCTCACCGTGAGGGCTTGCTCCCGGTGCGCCAGAGCGCCGGGCCCGCCTGTTCCTTCGTCTCCAGAAGCAGGTCGAAGGTGACTTCGACCGTGCGCCCCAGCTTGAGGAAGAAGTCCTTCGCGAAGGAGTCGACGGCGAAACCGCAGTCCCGCATGTCGACCATCACCGGCGCGCGCGAGGTGATTCGCAGGTTGTTGGCGTCCAGCACCGTCACCACTGCATCGGCGAGCGCCGGGAGCTTGATGCCGAGGACTCCCAGGCGGCCCTGGATGTTCACCGGGATGGCCGTCCCGAAGGGCACCGCGTCGAGCTGGTAGCGCCCGTCGATGACCTCGGCCGAATCCAGGGTGAAGTCGATGGAGTCGACCTGCTGGAAGAAGAACCTCCGGAGGTTGAAGTCGCGGACCGGCTCCCCCGTCCGCAGGGCGTCCGTCTTGACGGTCACCTTCCCGATGCAGGTGTCCAACCGGAACGGCGTCGCGAACTGCACCGTCGCGTCCACCTGATCGAAGAACCCGACCAGCGCCTTCTCCTCGAGATCGTTCGAGGACTGCTTGCGGATCCGGAAGGTGACCACCGAGCGCGCTGCCTCGGGAGCGGGCTCCTCCAGGCAGGTCAGCCCCGGCGTCGCGAGGATGACCTTCTTGATGGCCTGGGCATACTTCACATACCCCGTGCACCTGCAGAGGTTGCCCGCGATGGCCTGGCGGATCCGATTGTCCAGCTTCGCGACCGGCACTGGTCGCCGCGCCAGCTGATCCATGAGCACGTCGGCTGCCATCAGCATGCCAGGGGTCGAGTACCCACACTGAAACGCATGCCCGTCGAGGAACTCTCGCTGCAGCGGGTGAAGCTCCCCGTCCGGCCCCTTCAAGCCCTCCACGGTGGTGATGTGCAGCGCTTCAATCGAGTCCATGCGCGCGTAGCACGCCAGCATGGCCATCTTCGGGCCTCCGGGCTCCTTCTGCACGATGACCTTGCAGGCTCCGCACGAGCCGATGCCGCAGCTCAGCTTCGTGCCCGTGAGGCCCAGTTCCTCATGCAGGACGTCCACGAGCAGATCGCCGCCCGCCGCGGTGGGTTTCTGTTCCACCCCGTTGATGTGGAGGGTGAACATGCGTCGGGTGCCCTGGCTCATGGCTTCAGCGCCTCCAGCACGCGCTTGGGAGTGAAGGGGAGAATGGTCAACCGGGCTCCCGTGGCGTGTGCGATCGCGTTGGCGATGGCCGGCATCACCGGGGTCATCACGGCTTCCGCGATGCCCTTCTTCCGGATGGGGGGCCCGGACTTCAGGATCTGCTCTCCGGGGGCGAGCTCCAGGATCCGCAGCTGGAGCCCTCCGGGCGGCAGGTGCGTGGCCCGGATGAGCGGATAGCGGTGGAGGTTGAGGTCGCCGTCCACGCCCACGGGCGACGGAGGAACCTCCTCGAGCAGCGCCATTCCCAGGCCCATGGCAAAGCCACCATCCGCCTGCCCCTGCACGCTCTCCAGGTGGTGGACCTCTCCCGCATCCAGGAGGGTGACGGCGTCCACGACTTCAATCGCTCCCGACCGCGTGTGCACCGTCAGCGCGATGAGGTGCCCCACCGAGGCGTAGACGCTCCGGATGTGGCGCTCCGCGTCCGCCGCGACCAGGTCCAGGGGAATGTCTCTCTCCCGGCGCACCCGCTCGTAGTTTCCGACGTCCTCCACGTCTCCCTGGTAGAGCACGGACAGCCCGTCGATGTAGCGCTCCTGCGTCGTCTGGTTGATTGTGTATGGCGAGCAGGCATACGCGTTCCGGTAATAGGTGTGCACGATTGCCCCGGTGCAGACCTGCCCGGCCTGTTGCGCTGCCTGCTCATGGGCCATGGCGGCGAGCGTCTCGAGCGCAATGGGCTGCCGGTCCGGAGCCACCAGCTGGCCGTCCTGCCAGGTGGCCGTCTCCGGCACGTCCCCCCAGATGCGCTTCGCGCAGGGCTTCAGCCCATGGTCGAAGACCACCTGCGCCGCCTGTTCGACGGCATGGATGTGGAAGAACGCCGTCACCGAGGCGCTCATGGAGTTGTCGAGCTTCGGTGTGTTCGTCGGCTGTCCCTGGGTGTAGTTGCCCCTTTGAAGCCTCACCTTCGGATGGTCGAAGCGATCCAGGACCCCGAGCACGACCCGGGAGGCTCGCCGGCCGAGCACCTTCGTCGTCGCGATGGCCAGCGAGGTATCCGAGCCCTGGCCCATCTCGATGGCGGTGGACCGCACCGTCACCTCGCCCTTCGGGTCGATGCTCACCTCCGCGAACACCGCGTCACCACTGGTCCCGATGGCCTGCATCGCGCAGGCGAACCCGACGCCGTACTTCACCAGCCCGCCTCCGCGCTCTTCGTACTCCTTGCGCTTCGCCTCCCGCTCCAGCCAGAGGGGCTCCTTCGCGGCCTCCTCGCAGATGCGCTGGGTGTCGAGGTGGTGACGGAGCTCGAAGCCCGCGACGTCCACATCCCCGGTCTTGAGGAGCCGGCTGTTCTTGAGCCGGAACTCAATCGGGTCCTTCGTGCCGACCGTGGTCCCGATTTCATCGATCATCGATTCGATGGCGAAGGCCGCCTGTGGAATGCCGAAGCCGCGCATGGACCCCGCGGGCGCGCTGTCCGTGCTGATGGCATATCCGCTGATCGCGTTGTGCTTGAAAGCATAGGGGCCCGCGGCGTGGAGCGCGCACAGCTCCACCACGGGCTTGGTGAGGTTCAGCACCCCGCCTCCATCCATGTAGATGGTGGAGTGGAGCGAGTGGAGGTCGCCCGTTTCGGGGTGGTAGGCGAGCTCGTTCTGGATCACCGCGGCGTGCCGCTTGATGCCGCAGAGGAACTGCTCATACCTGTCGAAGAGCAGGCGCACCGGCGTGTCCGAGAAGATCGCCGCCATGGCCAGGTAGACCGGGAACGTCGAGACGTCGCGACCCCCGAAGCCGCCGCCAATCGGAAAGGTCATCAGCTCGATCGCGTGCTTCGGCAGCGTGTCGCCCTTGACCGCGACCTCGGTGAGTTGCTCGATCGACTCCCTGTCCTTCCTGGGGGATTGGGTCCCGGCCGCGATCCGCAGCGCCGGCCCGGCGCCTGTCTCGTCGAACCAGGCCAGGCCGTTCTCCGGCTCCATGAACATCGGATCGATGCTCTGGGTGAAGTAGGTCCGGCGCAGCCACGCGAGCCCCTCCTCGGACGCGGAGCGGCGGATCGCCTCCCGCGCCTTGCGTGCCTCCAGGTTGAGGGCCAGTTGCCTGGGGTCCAGCGGCGGGTCCGCGTTGGCCGCCAGGCCTTCAGGGTCGTACCGGCTCCTGCCAATGTCTTTCGGTGGAAAGGGATGGTCCGGGCTCTTGTCCAGCTGGCTGCGGATGAAGTGGACGGAGCCGTAGTAGGACTCTTCTTTCAGGGGTCTGGCGGCCATCAATGGATTGAGGAGCCGCCGGATGTCCTGCTCCCGGTCCAGCTGCGAGGAGCGGTCGAAGCGCAGGAGTGTGTAGTCCTCCCGCCGGCGGGCCATCCGGTTCCAACTGGCGAAGTCACGGAGATCGCCAGCGCGGCTGAACAGCAGGAGCGCCACCGGTTGGCCGATGTGATCGGGATAACCGCCGGGAGGCGTGAGCCAATACAGCCCGAAGGACTCGACCGAGATCAGCTTCCCCAGCTTGACGCCATTGACCAGGGAGGCGAGGTCCACGCCCTGGGCCGGGTGCGCGATGGCTTCCGGCCTGGCGGAGAGATTGGGCTTCTGCTTGTAGGGGGCCCCGATCAGCCGCTCCGCGAGCTGCGCGGCCTCGATGACGTCCGGGGGCTGGAGGCCCCGCTCCGCGAAGACCTGGTCCAACTGCTGGCGGTCGAGGCCGAGGTACTTCTGATTCGCGCGGGTGGCGCGAAGCAGGTAGACGTAACGACAGCCCGATGACCCGCTCCAGAGCTCCTGCGGGCGGAAGTCACGCCCGTAGACCTTCATGCCGCGAACCTTCTTCTCGCGGTCATTCATCACTGAAGACATGGTCAACTCCAAAGGCTGCCCGGTGGAGGATCGCATGCCACGACAGGCGTGGACGGGGCTTCCATGCAAGTCGTTCGCGTTGGATGTGTTGAATTGCGAGAGTTGGGGCGCCAGTCCCCGGCCGCTCCTGCGAGGCTTTACGGGGCGCAGGCAACCCCGACGCAGCCGCCCGCGCCATTGCCGCGCGCGGCGTTGCCTCCTCCGTCAATGGCAGTGGGCGCGTGGATGCCCCAGCCCGTGTTGTTCTGGCAGGTATTGCTGGAGAGGGTGGGCGTGCTGCCCGGGAGGACGCGCAGGCCGTCCCCGCGATTGGACATGAAGCGGTTGTTGCGCACCGGGCCCTCCTGCGGGACGGGTTCGAAGTCCGGCAGGTTGGACAGCGTCAGCCCTCCTTCGTTGTCCCACCAGAGGTTGCCGCGGACGTCGAGCGTCTGGGCCGCCAGGCGCAGTCCCTCGCCATTGTTCATCACCCAGGTGTTGCGCATCTGGAAGTCGAACGCCTGCCAGTCGGGATTCTCAGGCGTCCCGAACGCGGTGTTGTTCGCGATGATGGAGTTTTCGAAGACCAGTTCATAGCAGTTGTCGAAGCGGCTGCTGCTCCATGTCAGGTCCGCCACGGAGGCGTTCCCGGTGAACGTGCTCGACCGGATGAGGACCTTGCCGGAGTAGCAGAACAGGGCGGTCTCGTTCGCCGTGAAGGTCGAGCCGGTGATGCGGGTGTCGTGATAGTCCACGTACAACCCGAGCCCGTTGCCGCTCAACTGGGACCCACGGATGTCGATGGAGCCGGACGTCGCGTCGAACTCGCTGCCGAAGCCCAGCCGGTTCCCGCTCATGCTCGAGTCCGTGAGCAGGAGCCCTCCACTGCCGTTCATGTGGAAGATGGCGGTCCAATTGTCGACGAGCGCGACCCGGTGCACGTGCACGGTGGCAGCGTACGCGTAGCCCCAGTTGAAGCCTCGGATCGTGCCGTTGCGCACCGTGCTGTCGCTTTCGGCCGCGATGCCCACCGTGTCGCCCGGCCCGCTCCCGGCCCGGCGCACGGTGTGGCCTCCCAGGTCGAGCACGACGCCCGGCGCGGCGATCCGCAGGGCGGGAATGGGCGTACCCGCGCAGGTGAGGTCGCGCGTGAGCCGCGTGTTCCGCGTCAGGACCTCTCCGCAGCGGACGGCGCGGGCCTCGAAGGCTTCTGGCTCCTCCTGGGTGCTGGCCTTCGCGGTGGTGGCCGCGAGAAGCAGCAGCGCCAGGGGCCACGTCACGATCCCATCCCGAATTCTTGTCATCCTGCTTCCCCCCTCGCCGGAGGCCGTCCGCCCCCGAGCGGGGAGGCTGCGCACACCCCCTCGTGCCCCCCAGTCCGTCTGTCGGTGTCAGGCGATTGCGAGGAGAAGCACAGACCTACAGCGCCCCACGGTGCGAGGCGGTTGCTATCCTCCAGTGCCCTGCGACAGGAAGGATGGAGCCATGAGGACCCCTGCCACCCGGACCGACTTGAGGGAGGACCTGCGGCGGTTGGGGCTGGAGGAGGGCGACCTCGTGATGGTCCATGCGGGCCTCCGGAGCCTCGGGCCCGTGCTGGGTGGGGTGAACGCGGTGGCGCAGGCGCTGCTCGACACGGTGGGCCGCCGGGGCACGCTCATGGCCTACCTGGACTGGGAAATGGGCGCGGAGCCGGAGGACTTCGAGGACGCGCGCCTGCGCGATGAGATCCCCACCTTCGACAAGCGCACCGCGCGGGCCAGCCGCGACCACGGCATCCTCGCGGAGACTCTCAGGACCTGGCCCGGCGCGGTCCGCAGCGACCATCCGGACGCGGGCATGGTCGCCATTGGCGCGCGGGCGGAGTGGCTCTGCGCGGACCACTCCTTCCACTACGGCTATGGCCCCGGCTCGCCGCTGGCCCGGCTGGTGGAGGCGGGGGGCAAGGTGTTGATGCTCGGCGCGCCGCTGGAGACGCTCACGGTCCTCCACCACGCGGAGCACCTGGCGGACCTCCCCGGCAAGCGCGTGGTCCGCTACCAGCGACCGCTCCAGGTGGGGGGCGAGCGGCGCTGGGTGGACTTCGAGGAGTTCGATACCCGCGAGCCGGTGACCGACGCCCTGCGCGCGTCCAGCGTGGACCCCTTCACGCGCATTGGAGAGCAATGCCTCGCGGAGGGAATCGGCCGCTCCGGAAGCGTTGCCCGGGCCGTGTCACATCTCTTCGACGCCCGCCGGTTGCTGCGCCGGGGTGTCGAGTGGTTGGAGGCGTATCACCGCTGAAGGGCGCCGTGCTTCAAGGACAGCCGGAGCTGACCTCGAGCGCGTCATAGGCCATCCAGCCGTTGCGGCGGGTGCCGGTGGCGGCGATGACGTAGCCGTAGATGAACTTCATGGTGCCGGACTGCTGGCGGTAGCGCCCCGCGCTGTCCTGCACCCAGAGCGGGATGTCGATGGAGGGGGCGCCCGAGTTCGTCGGCACGTCCAGGCGCTGGAACTTCGTGCCAGCGGGGAAGTGGTCCACCGCGACGCCGCCCAGGCCGAAGCCCGGCACGTTGAAGGTGAGGTTCGCCGAGCGCAGGCCATTGGCCCGCACGAGCGGAAGGTAGTCCCCCGCGCGCTCGTGGGTCGCCGTGCTGTCGTAGACCACCTTCTTGAGCTCAAGGTTGGTGTCGTGCCAGTTGCGCACGGCGTAGCACGCCATCTTGCTCAGCCCGGAACTCAGCGCGGAGACGTGGCCGACCTTCTGCTCGAAGGAGGTGAGGCCCAGGATGGCGGACATGGGCAGCCAGCCGGCGCTGGAGTTGGACGTGGACGTCGCGAAGGCGTGTAGCTCTCCCGCGAACGTGCGCGTCTGACCGTAGTTGAAGAGGGAGCGCGTCCGGGTGGACGTGCCCACCACGGTGCCGTTGCCGTCGCGGATGGGCACGCCCGTGGTGATGCCCCAGGAGTCGTCGTCGTCCGGGTCATTGGTCTGCACGCGGTTGCCGCCGGACGGCCGCAGCTTGCAGTTGTACGGGCTCTCCTCGCACACCGTCCCGTTCACGCCGGAGAAGGCCGCCTGCCGCGTGGTGGCCAGGTCCTCCGCCGCGACCGACTCACCCTCGAAGGTCTCGCCACCACAGGCGACGGAGGCCAGCACCACCGTGCACAACACTGGCTTTCTGAAGTTCATGATAAAAATGGAAAACTGATTTTGCCTGTTTTGTCAAATGGCGCGGCCGAGCCAATGCCGGGTGGTGGGCATGGCCGGGATGCGTCGCGCACGCGCAGTGCGTTCAGCGATTGTTCCGGGCAGGAAACGCCAGGGCGTGGAGGTGTTCTGGCAGCTGCTGGCGCTGCCAGTCGCGTTCCCGGGCGGTGGCTTCGGCGGCATCCGAGATATCGCTCACACCATGGGCCGCGGCGGTGGCCGCGAAGGTGGCGGCCTGCGACGCGTGGCTTGCGACGTGGGCGGTAGCGGCGGCGTGGCCAGCGGCGCGGGCCGCGGCGCATGCGGAGGCGTGCGCGGTGGCATCCGACGCAGCGGCGTGCGCGGCGATGGCGGCAGCATGCGCGTCGGTGATCAGCAGCTCACCCTGTTGCCACGCTCGCACTGCTTCGATGGCGTGGCGGGGACGGTGGTCCTCCGGGAACTTCTGTTCGAAGAAGGGGAGGACGTGCTCGGCGCAGTCGGCGGCCCAACGGGCCAGGGTTTCGTGGTCGGACTTGTCGAACTCCATGCTCCGCCCCTCCCGGCGTCACACTCCTTGCGTATTCACTGTCATTCCAGCCTCTCAGGTCAATGTGTGGCTAGACTGGCTTCCATGGTCAGGAACGCGTGGTGGATCGCGGTGCTGGTGGGATGGCTGGCGGTGCCGGCGTCGGCGTGGGCCTGCTCATGTATCTCTCGCACGCAGGGACTTCCCGGCGCGCTGAAGGAGGCGCGGGAGCAGGCCGGGTTCATCTACCTGGGGCGGGTCCGGGACTCGGAGGACCCGTCCGCACGCTTCGCCACCGTGGACGTCCTGGAGGCGTTCAAGGGCCACGTCAAGGCATGTGCGGTGTTGCAGCTCCCTTACGGGAGGGGCGGTGACTGCGTCCTGAACCTGCCCCGGGGCGAGACATGGTTGATCTATGCCGACGACACCAGCCCGGAGGATGCCTGGAGATGCATGCGAAGCCGCAGGGTTCTTTCGCCGGATGACAGCGAACTGACCTGGCTCCGCACGGGCATCCTTCCGCCGGTGCCCGTGGCGCTTCAGCGTGAGGCCGTTAGCTGCGAGGTGTGTGACATCCAGGCGGTTGGGGCACGTCTGGTGGCTCCTCCGGAGATGCCTCCCGCCACACCTGCGTGGCATGCGGATGCGGAGGCGCTGTGGAAGGCGGGCGAACCGTTCTTCACGGGGGCGTACGCGACGCACCGGGTGATGCTTGGGGTGTCACGGGAGGGCCGCGCGTTCGAGTTGACCGAAGCCTCCGGGTCGTCCCGAGGGGAACAGTCATGCGAGCGGCGGGTCCAGCTCCGCTGGTGCAAGCGATTGGAACTTCGACCGAGGACGCCAAAGGTGTCTGACTTCCACTGTGTCGACCCTGGCGAGCCACAGGAGGTCTGCGACGAGCGCCGGAGCCGGAAGTCGGAGTGGTTTCCGATGGAGCGTCTGCCGGCCAGGGCGTGCGATTGGTCCAACCCCTCCGCGCCCGCGTGTGAGTTGGCCGAAGGCCGCTTCCCCTTTCCCTCGGGCGCTCCGCCGTTGCCTGTCCTCGCCTGCCATCCCCGGAGACCCGGAGCCCGCTCCGGTAACTACGCCTGTGAGGTGAAGACGGCGCCGGAGCCCGTACCGCCCGAGCCGTGAGCCTTCAGCGCTCCTGTTCCTCGCCTTCGCTCAGGAGGCCGTGCTTGCGGAGCTTGTCGTGCAGCGTCGCGCGGCCGATGCCCAGCGCCTTCGCGGCCTCCGTGCGCTGCCCCTTGGACGCCGCGAGCGCCGCGAGGATGAGCTCTCGCTCGTGCGCATCCAGCTTCTCGCGCAGGGTGGCGCCCGTGTGGGCCGGGGCCTGGGACGTGGGCACGCTGGCGCCTCCGGGCAACAGCTCCAGGTCCAGGGTTCCGTCGGCGGACAGCACCACGGCGCTCTCCAGGGCGTTCTCCAGCTCGCGCACGTTGCCGGGCCAGGCGTGGGCCGTGAGGCGCTCCAGGAGGGCGGGCGTCAGTGGCACTGGCGGCATGTGGAAGCGCTCGGTGTGGCGGGCGAGGAAGTGCCTCGCGAGCGCGGCGATGTCCTCCGGGCGGCTTCGCAGCGGCGGCACCTGGAGCGTCACGACCTTGAGGCGGTAATAGAGGTCCTCGCGGAAGCGGCCCTCCGCCACGCGCTGGGGCAGGTCGCGGTGGGTCGCGGCCAGGACGCGCACGTCCACCGGGAAGGAGCGGTCCTCGCCCACGGGCCGCACCTCGCCCTCCTGCAAGACGCGCAGGAGCTTCGCCTGGAGGGGCAGGGCGAGCTCTCCCACTTCGTCCAGGAGCAGGGTGCCTCCGGAGGCCTCGCGGAAGAGGCCGGGCCGGGCTCGCACGGCGCCGGTGAAAGCGCCCTTCGAATGGCCGAAGAGCTCCGCCTCCGCGAGCTCCGGCGTGAGGGCGGCGCAGTTGAAGCGCACGTAGGGCTTGTCCGCGCGCGGTGAGGCGCGCACCAGGGCCTCGGCGACGCGCTCCTTGCCGGTGCCGCTCTCCCCTGTGATCAGCACGGTGACGTCGCGGGGGCCCACGCGCTGGATGAGCAGGGCCAGCCGTGCCATCGGAGGTGACACGAAGACCAGCGAGCGCAGCAGGTTCACCTCGCCGGACAGCCGCTCGTTCTCCGCCTCCAGGCGGACCATCCCGAGCGCCCGGCGCACCACGGCCAGCACGTCGTCCACGTCGAAGGGTTTGCGGAAGTAGTCCAGCGCGCCCAGCTTCATGGCCTCCACGGCGTGGCGTTCCGAGCCGTGCGCGGTGATGAGGATGACGCGGGGCGCATGCGGACGCGCGGCGACGCGGCGGAGCAGCTCCATGCCATCCACGCGCGGCATGCGCAGGTCGCTGAGCACCAGGTCCACGGGCGGCTCGGAGTCCAGGCGCGCGAGCGCGGACTCTCCGTCCACCGCTTCCTCCACGGTGAGCCCGTCATCCTCCAGCAAGCCACGCAGCGTGTAGCGCACGCCCGCGTCGTCATCCGCCACCAGCACGCGGGCCTTCATGACAGGGCCTCCTTACGCGGCGCTTCGACCTGTTGGGGCGCGGCCGGAAGAGTCAGCTCCGCCACGCAGCCTCCGCCGTCACGGGCTCGCAGGCTCAACTCTCCGCCGTGCTGGCGCATCAACGCTCGTGACAGGGCCAGGCCCAGGCCGGAGCCATGGGGCTTCGTGGTGATGCCTGGCTCGAAGACGCGCTCTCTCACCTCCGCCGCGAGCCCGGGGCCCCGATCCCGCACCTCCACGCGGCCGCCCCCCTCAGGGGCCGTCCAGGCCTGGAGCTCCACCGTGCTGCCCCGGGGCGCGGCGTCGAGTGCGTTCTGCACCACGTCGATCAACACCTGCCGCACCTTGCGCGCGTCACACCACGCCTCCACCGGCGGCCCCTCCGCGACCCGCAGCCCCACGCCCCGTTCTCCCGCCATGCCCTCGTGCAGCTCCGCCACCTGCCGGCACAGGCCATCCAGCGGCACGTGCGCTTCATTGAGCGGGAGCAACGGCCGGGAGAAGTTGAGGAACCCTTCGAGGATCTCCTGCATCCGGTCCACCTCCCGGCGCAGCACCGCGAGCCGCTCCGCGGGACGGCCCTCCACCTCGCGGGCAATCATCGCGGCCAGGCCCTTCACGCTCGCCAGCGGGTTCTTCAATTCGTGGGCAATCTCTCCGGACAGCGTGGTGAGCGAGCGCACCCGCTCCTCATGTGCCTTCAACGCTTCATCCCGCGCATCCAGAGCCGTGCGCACCATGCCCCGGAACGTGCGCCGCAGGTTCGTGCCGACGAAGTTCGTCCACATGACGAGGAACACCGTCACCGCGAGCATCGTCAGGAGCAGCGCGTTGTTGTGTCCCGCGCGCGGGCCTCCGCCAAAGAGCACTGGCACCAGGTCCCCCACCGCGCCCGTCAGCGTCACCGCCGCCTGCACGCCCACCAGCGCGAGCAGGTAGACCGCCCACCTGCGGGCCCGCGCGGGCGGGAAGAGGATGGCCGTGGCCAGTGATGCCGGCAGGACCAGGGGGATGAGCGGGCTCTCCAGTCCCCCCAGCGCCAGGTTCACCACCGTGAACAGGGGGAAGGCCACCAGTGGCAACAGCCTGCCCGACTCGTGGGACACCACCGGCTGGCGCCGCCACGCCGTGACGACCGCCAGCCCCCCCACCACGAGCGCCAACGCGAGCGCCACGCACCAGCGGCGCCACGCGGCCGTGTCGCCAATGAGCCCCAGCGACACCATCACCACCGGCAGGGGACTCAGGAACGTCAGCACCCGCGTCACCTGCCGGAACAGCCGCGAGAACGCCTCGCGTTGGACCTGCTCGACTCCGGCGGTCGTGGGCTGGGTTGGGGAATGCAAGGCGCGTCCTCCTGGACCGTGGGCGCTACCCTATGCCCAAGCAAGGCGGATGCCCCAGCCCGTGTGCCCCGGGGACTCTTCCTCTCCGACCTCCCGTGTCCGGAGACCCGGCACCGGGCGTCGGAAATCCGAACACGCCCGGTGCCGGGGGCAGCCGCTACTTCCGGATGCGCAGCGTGACGGAGGTGAACACCTCGACGCTCTTCCCGTTCTCCTGGACGAAGCTGCTCGTGTAGCCCACCGGCTTGATGAAGATGTCGCGCGCCTTGTGCTCATTGACGGCCTTGGCGCTGAACCGCGCCAGCTGCATCGTGCCCATGGCCATGCCCGTGCAGCCCACGCACTTGGGGGCCTGGTACGCGAACACCGTGCCGCCCTCGATTTGATTCGTGCCGTTGAGGCGCGGCTTCGGGACGGCGATGAACAGCCGCTGCTCGGTGCCAGGAATGTCCCAGACCGCGCCCAGCGGGAGGCTGCTGGTGCTGTCCGGGTTGGTGCCCACCGGACGGAGGGTCACCTCGGTGGAGCCGCTGCTGTCGATGGCCGGGTTGATCCTGACGAGCTCCTCCTTCTTCGTCCACCCCAGCCAGTGGAGCTGCGGGAGGTTGTAGTTGTCCGACGCGAAGGTGCTCATGAAGCTGCTTGCGTCGGCGGACGACTTGACCACCTGGGTAGAGGGGTCTCGCACGTTGCTGTGCGCGAGGCCGAGCACGTGCCCGATTTCGTGGGCATAGTCCCGCACCAGGGTGCCCTTGAGGAAGACGCTGCGCGAGCCGGCGTTCGAGGTGGGGCACATCCCGCCAGGCAGCACGAACACCGTGAGGAACGCGCTCGAGTTGGCCTTCTGGCGGGCCTGGTTCTTCGCCGTCGTGCAGTTGCTGCTCGTCACCTGCACGGTCTGCGAGCCGGTGAACTCCAGGCTCACCTGGCCGCGAGACGCGACGGCGTAGTGGCGGTACACGTCGCGGATGGAGTTCTGGATGGCGCTGAGGGTGGGCGTCGTCCTGCCATCCAGGGTGATGCGGACGACCTTGACGGTGTGCTTCTTGTTGATGGCGGCCAGCCTGTTGGCGTTGTTGTTGTTCTTGACGCAGGTCGACTCATCGCCAGCACAGTCGTAGCGGTGCTCCGAGGGGGGCGCCTCGACGTCTTGGACCCGGAACGAACGCACCTGGTCGTTCGCGCTCGCGCCGCTCCCGAACGAGGTCTCACAGAGGTTCGTGTCGGTATCGACCGTGACCGAGTCGCCGGTGCAGTCCCCAGCGGCATGGAGCGTCACGGCCTTGCCGATGGGCACGTCGACGAAGGAGGCGCCCGCGGCCTGCGCGAGGGTGTGGCAGCCGTTGGATGGAGCCTCCTGAATCACTTGGGAGCCGCCGTTACAGCTTTCACGCACGCGGACGAGCGGCGCGCGCGGGGCGATGAGCTGCTCGCGCAGCGCGGACCAGTTGGCCGCCGTGCAGTTCTCTGCCTGTACCTCATCCAGGAAGAGGCCGTCCTCGAGCTCCGCGTGCTCGTAGGTCTGGCACGTCTCCCACAGCTCGCTCCAGTGTGCCCAGTCGCAGGTCCCCGCGCCGACATACGTCTCGACGCACGTGAGCGACGCCGCGAGCTCCGGGGAGACGACCGCCTGCCGGGTGGCGGCGACGGCTGCCTCGGCGCCGCCAGGCTGTTCGTGGAGGGGCGGCTCCCAGTCCTCACCCTGACATCCTGAACCCAGTACGCCGAACAGCATCACGCCCATCATGGACAGCTTCCGCATACCTCTCCCTCGCAGCCAATGGCCGCATGACACCGCGAAACATGTGCAGTGGATCAAAAGTCTCTTTACACGACTTCCATGTGAAAAATGACAATCCGCGCGGTATGTTTTGGCGCGCTGTGTGTCTGGAATTCCGGCGACCCGGCGTCCGGCGCCGGAACTCCGAACAGGTGAGGGCCCTGCCCCTGGGGGCTCCCCTGGCGTTCAGTGTTGGCACGCCCAGTGCTCAAGGTGACGCCAGGACACGGGTTCAGGACAGGCCCGTGAGCCGGACGCGGACCCCCTGGGCGAGGCAGGCGTAGCGTGGACCCGCCGCGCTCGGGGGGCGCTCCAATCGCGGCGAGGCCGCGCCAGGAGGCACGGGTGTCGGGACCGGGCAGGAAGTCGAAACACTCGAAGCGGGGCGTCGCCGCGGGGGCGGTGCTGGTCGCCGTCATCATCAGCGGCATCCTGTGGCTGCGGCGGCCGGCCCCGGAGCCGCCGCCGCGCTTCACCGGCTTCGTCGTCAGCGACAACGTCTATTTGTCCTCGCCGGTGGCCGGCATGGTGGCGTCCGTGGCCGTGGTGCGCGGGCAGCGCGTGGAGGTGGGCACGCCGCTGTTCCGCATGGAGCCCACGTCGCTGACGGCGCGGGCCGACCAGGCGCGGGCGCAGGTGGGACAGATTGAAGCGCAGCTCCTCGCGCGCCAGTCGGATGTGGCCCGCGCCCGCGCCTCGCTCGTCGCGGCGCAGGCGGAAGCGGACCGCGCGGACGCGGAGCTGGCCCGGCTCGTCGCCGTCCAGAAGGCCATCGAGGGCGCCGTGACACCCCAGCAGCTGGACCTGCTCCGCGCGACGGCGACGCGCGCTCATGCCCAGCGCGACGCGGCCCGCACGGACGTGGCGGCGGCGGGCGCGCAGCTGGAGGTCGTCCGCGCCCAGCTCGCCAGCGGACGCGCGGGCGTCACCGCCGCGGAGCAACAGGTCGTGGAGCTGGCGCCCGTGTCCCCCGTCGTGGGCCGCGTGGAGGACGTCCTCTTCCATCAGGGAGAGTGGGCCATGCCCAACGCCCCCGTCGTCAGCATCATCCCGGACGCGCAGCTGAAGGTGCGCTTCTACGTGCCGCAGGGGAGGGTGGCGTCCTTCCCGCCAGGCACCGACGTGGCCATCGCCTGCGACGGCTGCGACACCGGGATGACGGCGCGCGTGGACTATGTCGCCTCGCGCCCGGAGTACACGCCGCCCATCATCTACAGCCTGGAGACGCGGCAGAAGCTGGTGTTCCTGCTGGAGGCGGTGCCCTCCGCGCCCACGCGCCTCCTGCCCGGGCAGCCCATCGACGTGACCCCGCTGAAGCAGGCACCCGTGGAGGCGGACCGATGAACGAGCGGGCCATCGACGTGCGCGGGCTCAACAAGTCCTTTGGCGATCGGCACGTCGTGCGGGACGTCTCCATCGCCGTGGACGCCGGACGCATCACCGGCTTCCTGGGCCCCAACGGCTCCGGCAAGACGACGACGCTGCGGCTCCTGTGCGGACTGCTCACGCCCGACAGCGGCGAGGGCACCGTGCTGGGCCTGGACTTCCGCGCCCGGGGCGACGCCATCAAGCGCCAGACAGGCTACATGACGCAGAAGTTCTCCCTCTACGAGGACATGACGCTGGAGGAGAACCTGGCCTTCGTCGCGCGCGTCCACGGCCTGGACCAGCGGCGCGAGCGGGTGGAGGACACGCTCCACCGGCTGGGCCTCTTCGACCGGCGCAATCAGCTCGCGGGCGCGCTCTCCGGAGGCTGGAAGCAGCGCCTGGCGCTGGCCGCGGCGACGCTGCACGAGCCCCGCCTGCTGCTCCTGGACGAGCCCACCGCGGGCGTGGACCCCAAGGCCCGCCGCGAGTTCTGGGACGAAATCCACACGCTCGCCGCGGGCGGGCTCACGGTGCTGGTGTCCACGCACTACATGGACGAGGCGGAGCGCTGCCACGACATCGGCTACATCCTGTACGGGCGCCTCATCGCGCGGGGCACGGCGGACGCGCTCATCCGCGACTCCGGGCTGGTGACGTTCCTGGGAGAGGGGCCCGGCATCGACCGCGCGGCGCACCTGCTGGCCCAGGCGGACGGCGTGCTCAGCGCCTCCGCGTTCGGCGCCGCCGTGCACGTCAGCGGACTGAAGCGCGAAGCCCTGGAGGCCGCGCTCGGCCCCTGGCGCAAGGAGCCCTACCGGTGGAGCGAGGTGACGCCCTCCCTGGAGGACGTCTTCATCCAGCTCATGGGTCGCGAGCGCGACGAACGGTACACGTCATGACGGGCTCGCTTCCGCGCATCCTGGCCGTGCTGCTCAAGGAGTTCACGCAGCTGCGGCGCGACCGCATCACCTACGCGATGATCCTCCTCATGCCGGTGATGCAGCTGCTCATCTTCGGCTATGCCATCAACATGGATCCCCGGCACCTGCCCGCCGCGGTGCTGTCCCATGACACCAGCACGCTGGCGGACTCCGTCGTCGCCGCGCTGGAGCGCACCGGCTACGTGGACGTGCGCTACCTGCCGCGCTCCGACGAGGAGTTGGATCAGCTCATCCGCCGGGGACAGGTGATGCTCGGCATCACCATCCCCCCGGACTTCAGCCGGCGGGTGCTCAAGGGCGAGCGTGCCCAGATCCTCGCGGAGGCGGACGCGTCCGACCCGCAGGCCGCGGCGGGCGCGCTCGCCGCGGTGAGCGTGCTGCCCGCGGAGGCGCTGCGGAACGAACGGCTGGGGCTGGGGGCGCCCCGGTCCACCGCGCCCCCCCTTCGAGGTGGTGGTGCACCGGCGCTACAATCCGGAGAGCCGCTCCCCGTTCCACATCGTGCCGGGCCTCCTGGGCATCATCCTGTCCATGACGCTGGTGATGATGACCGCCATGGCCGTCACCCGCGAGCGCGAGCGCGGCACCATGGAGACGCTCCTGTCCACGCCCGCCACCCCGGCGGAGATCATGGTGGGCAAGCTCACGCCGTACGTCGTCGTGGGGCTGGTGCAGACCGTCGTCGTGCTGGGCATGGCGCGGGGGTTGTTCTCGGTGCCCATGGCGCGCACCCCCGCGGGCTGGCTGGCCCTGGCGTGCGGCATCGTGCTGTTCATCGTGGGCAACCTGTCCTTGGGCTACCTCATCTCCACCGTGGCGCGCAGCCAGCTCCAGGCGATGCAGATGTCCATGTTCTACATGCTGCCGTCCATCTTCCTCTCCGGCTTCGCCTTCCCCTTCCTGGGGCTGCCGCCGTGGGCGCGGGTGCTGGGCGAAATCATCCCCGTGACGCACTTCCTGCGCATCGTCCGGGGCGCGCTGCTCAAGGGACAGGTGCTCGCGGACATGGGGAACGACCTGCTCGCGCTGGGACTTTTCGTGCTCGCGGTGGCCGGCGCGGCACTCGCGAGGTCACGCACGACGTTGGATTGATTGACGCCACACGTCGAGCATGACGCATCCTCGAAACGGGGGGGCCTGGACGTCCGGACGATCCAAACGGACCGCTGTTTGCAACCTTACTTCCGCACCGGAGCCACGTTTCACGTGGTTTCGCGGGGTTCAGTCCCGCGTCCGGTCTGGAGATGCCCATGTCCCGTGACGACTCCTTCGCGGTAGGTGCGGTGCGGACTTCGCGCCTGCTCGTGGCCCTGTTCGTGACGTCCTTCGCAGCCGGCTGTGGGGACGATGATGATGACTGCGTGCCCAGGACGTGCGAGTCGCAGGGCTTCAACTGCGGCGATGCGACGGACGGCTGTGGCGGCACGCTCAACTGCGGCACCTGCGGGGCGCCCGCCACCTGTGGCGGCGGCGAGGACAACGTCTGTGGTTGCCCCGACATCAAGACGGCGTGCAGCCCCGGGAATGAGTGTGGCACCGAACCGGATGGCTGCGGCGGCACCGTCTCCTGCGGCACGTGCGCGGCGCCGGAGGTGTGCGGCGGGCGCGGCGTGGCGCAGACCTGCGGCATCCCCGCGGAGAACCGCGAGTGCAGCGAGGGCTGGTGCTGGGAGTATCCGCTGCCCCACGGCTACAGCTTCCAGGGTGCGCACTTCAGCGCGGCCAATGACGGCTGGGCCGTGGGCGAGGACGGCTTCATCCAGCACTGGGATGGAACGCGCTGGACGCGCGTGGCCAGCGGGACGCTGAGCACCCTGCGCGGCGTGCACGCCCTCTCCGCGACGGACGTGTGGACGGTGGGCGCGGGCGGCACCGTGCTCCACTCCACGACGGGCGGGGCCTTCTCCGCCGTGAGCTCCGGGACGACGCGCGACCTGAACTCCGTGTGGGCCGCCGGTCCGGGCGACATCTGGGCCGTGGGCGCGAGCGGCACGGTGCGGCGCGACCGGGGCAGCGGCTTCCAGGGCGTGGACGCGGCCACGACGAAGGACCTCAACGGCGTGTGGGGCAGCGGGCCTTCGGACGTGTGGATGGTGGGGCAGTCCGGGACGC
This sequence comes from Corallococcus sp. CA054B, assembly GCF_003611625.1. Taxonomy (NCBI): domain Bacteria; kingdom Pseudomonadati; phylum Myxococcota; class Myxococcia; order Myxococcales; family Myxococcaceae; genus Corallococcus; species Corallococcus sp. CA054B. The sequence goes on along the minus strand of NZ_RAVY01000007.1, from coordinate 23,339 downwards.
TGCGCCGGTATGACGGCAACGCGGTCTCCGGCATCGACGCGGGCACCACGGACATCGACTTCCACCAGGTGACGGGCACCGGCCCGAACGACGTCTGGACCGTCGCCTCGGATGACCCCTGCCTCTTCTGCAATGACTTCGGTCAGGTGTTCCGCACCACGCCCGCGGGCATCGAGCAGTCGCTGCGCTCGTCGGATCAGCTGTTCTACGTGTACGCCGCGTCGCCCTCGCTGGTGCTGTCGGGGGGAGAGGACTTCGGCTACGTCTACAACGGCACGAAGTGGACGGACACGGACGAGGACGCCGTGGGGCCCATCACCGGCAGCGGGCCTGACAACGTGTGGTCCTTCGGTTCGGGCGGGCAGGTGCAGAAGTGGAGCGGGCAGGCGTGGACCTCCCAGGCGCCGCTGCGCACCTTGAGCGTGGCGCGGGCCATCCATGGCACGGGGCCGTCGGACGTCTGGGCGGTGGGGTCCCCGGGCCGCGTGCTGCACTGGAACGGTGGCGGATGGTTCGAGCCGCAGCTGGACTTCTCCACCGTCGACAGCGTGTCGGGCGTCTACGCGGCCTCCCCGACGGAGGTCTGGGTGACGTCCTCTTTCCACGACCGCATCTACAAATTCGACGGGGCCCGCTTCATCACGCAGTACCAGTCGGAGAACTCCCTGGCCCTCAATGCCATCCACGGCTCGTCCGCGGCGGACGTGTGGACGGTGGGCGATTCCGGCCAGGCCATCCACTTCGACGGCACCGCCTGGACGCGGAAGCCCGCGGAGAGCACGGCGGCGCTCCAGGCCGTCTGGGTGCAGGGGCCCTCGCTGGCCATCGCGGTGGGCGACGCCGGCACCATCCTGCGCTGGGATGGCACCGCCTGGGGCACGATGACCTCCGGCACCAACAAGGGCCTGAAGGCCGTGTGGGGCAGCGGGCCCTCCGACATCTGGGCCGCGGGCGCGGACGGCACGCTGCTGCGCTACAACGGCGCGCTCTGGCTCCCCATGGCCAGCGGCACGACGTCCCAGCTCAACGGGCTGATGGGACGCTCCGCCACCGAGGTCTGGGCGGTGGGCGACAACGGCACGCTGCTGCGCTTCGACGGCGGCAAGTGGAGCGCGGAGACCACCGGCACCCGCCGCGCCCTGCGGGGCGTGTGGGCGCCGTCCTCGTCGGAGCTGTGGATGGTGGGGGACACGGCCGTCCTGCACAAACCCTGACACCGGCCCTTCGCGCGGACCCGCATTCCGGTCCCGCCCTGTAGATTGGGGCGGGACACGTCAGGAAGGAGCGCGCATGGGCTGCTGTCACTACCCCGCCGTGAAGGAAGGCTGCGACAGCGCCTTCACGGTGGACACCTCTCGCATCACCTTCGGCCCGGGCTGTCTCCGCGAGGTGGGCGACCGGGCGCGGGCGCTCGGGATGAAGCGGGTGGCGCTGTTCTCCGACGCGCGCGTGGCGCGGCTGCCGCACTTCGACAAGGTGCGCCAGTCGTTGCTCGCCGCGGGGCTGGACGTCGTCGTCTTCACGGACGTGCACGTGGAGCCCACGGACGCGTCCTTCCAGGAGGCGGCCCGCTTCGCCTCCGAGTCCCGGCCGGATGGCTACGTGTCGCTGGGCGGCGGCTCGGTCATCGACACCTGCAAGGCGGCGAACCTCTACGCCACGCATCCGGCGGACTTCCTGGCCTACGTGAACGCGCCGGTGGGGGAGGGGCGCGCGGTGCCCGGGCCCCTCAAGCCGCACATCGCGTGCCCCACCACGTCCGGGACGGGCAGCGAGGTGACGGGCATCACCATCTTCGACCTGCTGTCGCTGTCCGCGAAGACGGGCATCGCGTCACCGGCGCTGCGGCCCACGGAGGCCCTCATCGACCCGGACTGCACCGCGACCCTGCCCGGTGAAGTGGTCGCGGCCAGCGGACTGGACGTGCTGTCCCACGCGCTGGAGTCCTATACGGCGCGGCCGTTCGTCCACCGGCCCGCCCCCGCGCGCCCCAGCCTGCGGCCCATGAGCCAGGGCGCCAACCCCTGGAGCGACCTGGGCTGCCGCGAGGCCTTGCGGCTGATGGGCCTGTACCTGGAGCGGGGCGTGAAGGACGCCGGGGACACGGAGGCGCGCGAGCAGCTCATGTGGGCAGCCACGCTCGCGGGCATCGCGTTCGGGAACGCGGGCGTGCACGCGCCGCATGGCATGGCCTACGCGGTGGCGGGGCGCGTGCGCGACTTCCGCCCCTCCGGCTACCCCCAGGACGAACCGCTGGTGCCGCACGGCCTGGCCGTCATCGTCAACGCGCCCGCGGTGTTCCGCTACACGGCGTCCGCGAACCCCGAGCGCCACCTGGAGGCCGCGGGCTTCCTGGGCGCGGACGTGCGCGGCGCGGGCAGCGGGGACGCGGGCGAGGTCCTGGCGGGCCGCGTGGTCCAGCTCATGCGCGCGGTGGGCGTGCCCAATGGCCTGTCGGGCGTGGGCTACACGGCGGAGGACGTGGACGCGCTCACGGAGGGCGCCTTCCCACAGCAGCGCCTGCTCCAGAACGCGCCCCGGGAGATGACCCGGCCCGTCCTCACGCAGCTGTTCCACCAGGCGCTGCGCTACTGGTAACCCGAACCTGGAGGGCTTCTTCCGTGTCCGACGCAGAGACGGCCGACCGCTACCGCTTCTTCCTGCCCATCACCACGCGGTGGATGGACAACGACGTGTACGGCCACATCAACAACGTCACCTACTACAGCTACTTCGACACGGTCGCGAACCACTACCTCATCCACGAGGGCGGCCTGGACATCCACACGGGCGAGGTCATCGGGCTGGTGGTGGAGTCGAAGTGCGCCTACCGCGCGCCGCTCGCGTATCCGGACCGCCTGCGCGCGGGTCTGCGCGTGGACAGGCTGGGCAACCGCTCGGTCACCTACGGCATCGCCATCTTCAAGGAGGGGGAGGCGCAGGCGGCGGCGCACGGCCACTTCGTGCACGTCTTCGTGGACCGGCGGACGCGGAGGGCCGTGGCCATGCCCGACCGGCTGCGCGACGCGCTGGCGAAGCTGGTCGTGACGCCGCGCGAGCAGGCCTGAGCGCGTGGCGCCGCATGGGTTCCCTGGCGGCCGGGGAGCCCCCGCCGTCCCGGGGCCCGAGCACCACCCCGCCTCATCACTAACGTCTTCCTGTACCCCCTACAGAAGGAGATGGGTGATGTGCTGCAACACCCGAATTTGGCATTCCCACCATTGCATCGTGCCGCCGTACATCAACCGGCGGATTGCCCAGAACGGCTCGCCACAGCAGCGCGCGAAGGCCCTGCGGACGCTCTCCGTTGACACCACCCTGCGCTCCATCCGCCTGTCCACCAGCGGCGCGCCCCAGGCCGCGAAGCGGATGATTCCCGGCCCCATGGTCGTGGAGAGCCAGAAGCTCCGCACCATCTACGACGTGAAGAACACCGAAGCCCTTCCGGGAACGGTGGCCCGCAAGGAGGGCGATGACGACGTCGGCGACGCGGCGGTCGACGAAGCCTACGTCGGCCTGGGCGCGACCTACGACCTCTACTGGGACGTCTACGGACGCAACTCCATTGACGGCAACGGCATGCCGCTGAACGGCCACGTCCACTATGGCAGTGGCTACGACAACGCCTTCTGGGACGGCGAGCGCATGGTGTTCGGCGACGGCGACGGGGAGCTGTTCAACCGCTTCACCATCGCGGTGGACATCATGGGGCACGAGCTGGCCCACGGCGTGACGGAACACGAGGGCCCTCTTGCCTACTTCTCCCAGGCGGGCGCGCTCAACGAGCACCTGTCGGACTGCTTCGGCTCGCTCGTGAAGCAGCGCCTGTTGAACCAGACGGCGGATCAGGCCGACTGGCTCATCGGCGCGGGGCTCCTCTCGGACAAGGTCCAGGGCAAGGCCCTGCGCTCCATGAAGGACCCCGGCACCGCGTTCGATGATCAGGTGCTCGGCAAGGATCCGCAGCCGGCCCTCATGAAGGACTTCGTGAACACGTGGGAGGACAACGGCGGCGTGCACATCAACTCCGGCATCCCCAACAAGGCCTTCTGCATCGCGGCCACCAACCTGAAGGGCTACGCGTGGGAGAAGGCCGGCCTCATCTGGCTGGAGACGCTGCGCGACCCCCGGCTGAAGCCCAACGCCTCGTTCCTCTCCTTCGCCCGGCTCACCGTGACGGCGACCGTCCGGCTCTACGGCAGCGGCGACGAGGAGCAGATCGTGCGTGACGCCTGGAACCAGGTGGGCATCAAGGTCTCCAAGGAGCGGGCAGGCCAGCCGGCCTGGACGCCGCAGGTGCAGAAGCAGGCCGCGCAGCCGGTGGAGCGCAAGCACTAGGCCCTGGGGTCGACCAAATGCGAATCGAGCTCAAACGGGAGGGAGGCGTCGCCTTCTTCCCGGGCCTGGCCAGGCCCCGCACCGTGGACCTGGCGGCCCTGCCTCCCGCCACGGCGGAGGCGCTCCAGCGGGAGGTGCGGGAGGCCCGCTTCTTCGAACAGCCGGCCACCGTGGGGGCTTCCCCCCAGCGGGGTGCGGACCGGACGAGTTACTCCGTCACCATCGAGGACGACGGAGGGAAGAGGCACTCGGTCCGGCTGGTGGAGCCGGTGACGGAGCCGCACCTGCGCTCCCTGCTGGAGCTCATCCAGAAGGCCGAGCGGGAGCAGCGCTCCCCCTAGGTCCTAGTAGCGCGGGCGGGTGGGCAGGTTCAGGTCGTCGCGGAGGACGTTCTCTCCGGGGCGGCCGCCCTGCACCACGTCCGGCGTGGACGGGTCCTGGTCCAGGTCGATGGGCAGGCCTACCGCGGACGTCTCGCGGTTGTTCACGCCGTTCTTCTCACCGAGCGCCAGCGTGCCGTTGGCGTAGTCCGAGGCGTGCACCAGCTCGTGGAACAGGGCGACGACGGGCGGGCGGTTCATCCAGTCCTCGCTGCCAAGCGAGATGCGCGTGGTGTTGTAGTTCACCGTGCCGTTGGTGCCCTTGCCCGGCGTGCCGTCCGCGTTGAACCAGGCGTCGTCCTTGTTCTGCGCGGACGCGGAGTTGCCGCTGGAGGTCTCCTTGATGGTCGTGGTGTGGCCGCTGTCATCCAGCGTGCGCAGCAGCTCCTGGCCCGAGGGCAGCGAGCGCATCGCGTCCAGGTCCGACTGCACGCGCGCCTGGAAGTCCGCGCTGCCCGACACCGTCACCGAGCGGCCGCGCTGGTCGGCGTCCGTCATGTCGACGATTTCGCGCTCGCCCCCGGTCGCGTCGGCGGTGGTCTCGTTCTCCTCCACGTAGAGCTTGTCCGTGCCCGTGCCGCCGCGGACCTTGTCCTGGCCCGCGCCACCCGCCACCGCGTCGTTGCCCGAGCCACCGGACAGCGTGTCGTTGCCGCGCCCGCCGATGACCTGGTCGTCACCCGCGCCGCCGGAGGCCCGGTCATCGCCCGCGCCGCCGTCGATGTAGTCCCGGCCGCTGCCGCCGGACAGGGAGTCGTTGCCGTCCAGGCCGTAGAGCACGTCGCGGCCCGCGCCGCCCTGGATGCGGTCATCGCCCGCGCCGCCCTCCAGGTAGTCGTCGCCGTCCTGGCCCTTCAGCGTGTCCTTGCCGTCGCCGCCGAGAATGGTGTCGTTGCCGGCGCCGCCGATGAGCGTGTCGTTGCCCTTGCCACCGGTGAGCTTGTCGTCGCCCGCGCCACCGTCCAGGGTGAGGTCCTGCGTGACGCTCGCGTCCACGGTGATGGAGTCGTTGCCGTCACCGCCGTTGATGATGGCGCCCTTGGCCTGCTCCGCGGTGAGCGTCACCGTGTCGCTGCCGGACTTGATGGTCAGCCCGCCGTCCTTGTTCTGAGACACCGTCGCGGTGTTGTTGCCCGCGCCCAGGTCCACCACCGTGCGGCCGTCCGCGTTCGTGCTCACCTGCGGCCCGGCAAGGGCGCTGCCCACGCGGCCCGCGATCTTGCCCAGCGCTTCGCCAATGCCGCCGGCCGCCTTGCCCGCGGCCTTGCCCGCCGCCTTGCCCAGGGCGCCACCGGCGTCCCCGGCGCCCTCACCGGAGCGGATCTCCGCGGACAGCACCGGCCGGGAAGCGGCGCCCGAGCGCGGGGCCGCGTCAAAGCCGTCCTTCATCCGCTGCGCGACGGCGGCCTTCACCGCGTTGGGCTTCGCCGTGACGGGAGCCTTCACCGGCTGCGAGCTCACGGAGGACGAGGTGGGGCGCGAACCAGGCTTTCCAATCGAGGTCATGTCGCTTCTCGCGGGTGACGGAGACACCCGGTGCGGGTCCGGCGCACGGCTGCCGGGGAGCGGATGAATGCCGCCCGAAGGGGATTGTCGCGAAAGTGTGACGCAGGTTGCCTCGGCCCCGCTGATTCCAGGCAACCCCTGGGAATGACTCGTTCAGGGGTGGGGGGCAGGGCCATGTCACGGACGTGTGACATGGGTCGCTCGTTCGTGTGACAGGACGGGGTCGCCGGTAACGGTGTTGCAACAACAGGGGGCGGTGCGTGGCGGAAGGCGGCGTCATTCGGTAACGGAAGCGCCTCATCGGGACCGGGCGGGTCCCTCCCTGTTCCCCGCCCGGCTCCCACGCACCCATGACCCTCGCCTCGTCCCACCGCTCCGTCCTTCAGGCCCTGCTGGCTGGTGCCGCGCTCCTCTTCTCCTCTTCCGCCCCGGCCCAGGCCCAGGAGACCCCGCCCGAAGCCGCGCCTCCCATGGAGGAGAAGGAGAAGAGCAAGCCCTGGTACGAGAACATCCGCCTCCGGGGCTACACGCAGGTCCGCTACAACCGGCTGCCCAGCTTCCGGACGAACGACTCGCTCATCAACGACCAGGGCGACCGCTTCCTGGGCAGGGACACCGGCTTCGGCATCCGCCGCGCGCGGCTCGTCATCTTCGGGGACGTGCACCCGCACGTGTCCATCTACCTGCAGCCGGACTTCGCCTCCGTCATCGGTGACCAGTACAACGTCGCCGTCATGCGGGACTGGTACGCGGACATCTTCGTGGATGCGAAGAAGGAGTTCCGCTTCCGAGTGGGCCAGTCCAAGGTGCCGTTCGGCTTCGAGAACCTCCAGTCCAGCCAGAACCGCCTCGCGCTGGACCGCAACGACGCCATCAACAGCGCGCTGAAGGACGAGCGCGACGTGGGCGTGTTCTTCTACTGGGCGCCCGCGCACATCCGCGAGCGCTTCAAGTTCCTCGTCGACAGCGGCCTCAAGGGCTCTGGCGACTACGGCGTGGTGGGCCTGGGCGTCTACAACGGCCAGACGGCCAACCGCGCCGAGCGCAACAACAGCCCCCACGCCGTCGCGCGCGTCAGCTATCCCTTCCTCTTCGGCTCCCAGTACGTGGAGGTCGGCACCGGCGCCTACTACGGCCGCTTCAACCTCAGCGCGTCCCCGCGCGATGACGCGGCCTATGCGCTCGCGCGCGGCCCCAACCTGGTGGATGCCCGCGCCATCGTCAGCCTGATGGTCTACCCGCAGCCCCTGGGCTTCCAGGCCGAATACAACATCGGACGTGGGCCGTCCCTGGGCTCGACCCCGGACGACGCGCTGCTCATCGACAGCCGGAACCTGCAGGGCGGCTACGCGCAGCTCATGTACAAGCTGGACGGCGTGGTGGGCGTGTCGCTCATCCCCTACGTGCGCGGCACGCTCTACAAGGGCGGCAAGAAGTTCGAGACCAACGCCCCCCGCTACGACGTGCGCGAGCTGGAGCTGGGCGCGGAGTGGCAGATCTGGAAGGCCCTGGAGCTGACGGCCGCCTACGTCATCGCGGACCGCACCTCGTCGCGCTACCCGTATGTCCAGGAGCAGGGGCACGTGACGCGCCTCCAGCTCCAGTTCAACTATTGAGTCAGAGCCGCGGGTCGACGGGCTCGCTCTCCAGGGCGAGCACGCCGAAGACGCACTCGTGCACGCGGCGCAGGGACTCCTTCTTCGTGAAGCGCTCCAGTCCCTCCACGCCCAGCGCGAACTCGCGCAGCGCGAGGGAGCGCTTGGTGCCCAGGCCCCGCTGGCGCAGCCGGTCCAGGTTCGCGGGCGCGGTGTACTCCGGGCCGTAGATGATGCGCAGGTACTCCGGGCCCCGGGACTTGATGGCGGGCTGCACCACGCCCTTGCGCCCGCGCACCGCGAAGCCGAAGGGCTTCACCACCATGCCCTCGCCGCCGCGCGCGGTGAGCTCCTCCCACCACCGCACGCCGCCGGCCACCGCGTCCGCGTCCTCCAGCGCCACGACGCGGTAGGGCGTGGCCACGAGGAACGACGGGTCCGCGCGGCACACGCGCGCCAGCGTCTCCATGTGCCAGACATGGTCCTTGTCCACGTGGGTCGCGCCCTCCGTGGCCAGCAGGTGGAACGGCGCCAGGCGCACGTCGTCCAGCGACGTCACCGGCCAGCAGTAGCGCCGGTATGCCTCCACGTAGCGTTGCACATGGGTGGCCTTGTCCGTGAAGCGCGCGGACAGCTCGCCCAGCGGCAGTCCCCGGGCGGTGGCCTGTCCCAGCACGGACACCACGTCCGTCAGCGCCGCGCGGGAGGCAGCCCCCACGGCGGCGTACGGGTCACGCAGCAGCTCCTGGGCCTTGAGCGACCAGGGCATCAGCTCGCAGTCCAGGCAGGCCCAGTCCGTCTTCAGCTCCTCCCAGAAGCCGGACGCGTCCAGCGCCGCCCGGACGCGCGCGAGGAACGCGGCCTCCAGGGCGTCGTCGGTGAAGAAGCGCCGGCCCGTGCGCGTGTAGCAGACGCCCGTCTCGCCAGAGGTGACGCCGAAGCGGCGGCGGGCGGCGTCCGCGTCGCGCGCGATGACGACGACGGCGCGCGAGCCCATGTGCTTCTCCTCGCAGACGACCTGGGCCACGCCCTCCTTGCGGTAGTAGTCGAACGCCTGCTGGGGATGCTCCAGGAAGCCGGGCAGGGTGCTCGTCTCCGACGGCGACATGGTGGGCGGCAGGTAGATGAGCCAGCGCGGGTCGATGGCGAAGCGGCTCATCGCCTCCAGCGCGGCGGTGGTGTTCTCCTCGCGCAGGGTGACGTGCGCGGCCAGCCTCGTGGAGATGACGCGCTTGCCCCGCACGTCCTCCAGGTCCAGCACGTCATCCGCCTGCTGCTGCGCGCTCAGGCCGGACGGGGCCGGGGTGTCCAGGGGCTTCACCGGCTCGCAGTACACGCGCTGCGCGGGCACGGAGACCAGCTCCTTCTCCGGGTAGCGCAGGGCGGTGAGCTGGCCGCCGTAGACGCAGCCGGTGTCCACGCACAGCGTGTTGTTGACCCACTCGGCCTCCAGCACGGCCTGGTGGCCGTACACCACCGCCGCGCGGCCCCGGTACTCCGCCGCCCAGTTGAAGCGCACCGGAAAGCCGTACTCGTCCGTCTCGCCCGTCGTCTCTCCGTAGAGCGCGAAGGCGCGCACGCGGCCGGAGCCCCGGCCCTGCATGCTCTCCTTCAGGCCCGCGTGCGCCACCACCAGGCGCCCGTCGTCCAGCACGTAGTGGGACACCCGGTCGTCGATGAACTTCGCCACCCGCTGGTGGAACTCCGGCGGTTCCTTCTCCAACTGCTCCAGCGTCTGGGCCATGCCGTGGGACACGTTGACCTTGCCGCCGCGCAGCTTGCGCAGCAGCTTCATCTCGTGGTTGCCCGGCACGCACAGCGCGGTGCCGGCCTCCACCATGTCCATCACCAGCCGCAGCACGCCCGGGATGTCCGGGCCGCGGTCCACCAGGTCGCCCAGGAAGACGGCCTTGCGGCCTTCTGGCGGGCGCACGTCGAAGCCCGGCGCGCCATCCGCGCGCGGCCGCACCTGGTAGCCCAGCTTCGCGAGCAGCGCCTCCAGTTCCTCCCGGCAGCCGTGGATGTCTCCGATGATGTCGAAGGGCCCGCGCTCGTGCTTGAGGTTGCACCAGAGCGGCTGGCGCTCCAGCACCACGCGTTCGATGGCGTCCGGCTTGAGGACGTGGAGGTGGCGGAAGCCCTCGCGCTCCAGGCCTCGCAGGGAACGGTGCAGCTGCGAGACCTGGTTCTTCACGAAGCGGAAGCTGGCGGCGCGGTCCGGCCGCTGCTGGTTGCGCTCGATGCAGGTGCGCTCCGGCACGTCCAGCACCAGCGCCACGGGCAGCACGTGGTACTCGCGCGCCAGCTCCACGAAGGCCTTGCGGGACTCCGGCTGCACGTTGGTGGCGTCCACCACGGTGAGCAGGCCTCGCGCCAGCCGCTTCGCCGCGACGTAGCGCAGCGTCTCGAAGGCGTCCTTCGTCGCCTCCTGGTTGTTCTCGTCGTCGGACACGAAGCCCCGGTAGGTGTCCGAGGAGAGCACCTCCGTGGGCTTGAAGTGCCGGCGCGCGAAGGTGGACTTCCCCGAGCCGGAGGGACCGATGAGCACCACGAGCGACAGCTCTGGAATGTGGATGTTCATCGCGTGAACACCGCCATCTGCGTCGGCGCGCCGACCTCCGCGTCGTTCTCTCCCACGGGCCGGAAGCTCACGGTGTAGCCGTAGCGCTCGCACATGCTGGCCGCCCACGCCTCGAACTCGGCGCGGGTCCACTCGAAGCGGTGGTCGCGGTGGCGGAAGGTACCGGCGGGGAGCGAGGTGAAGCGCACGTTGTACTCGGCGTTGGGGGTGGTGAGGAGGATGAGGCCGGGCCGCGTGTACTCGAAGAGCACGCGCTCGAAGGCTGCGAGGCGCGGCATGTCCAGGTGTTCGATGACCTCGATGACGGTGGCGGCGTCGAAGCCCGCGAGCCGCTGGTCGCGGTACAGCAGCGAGCCGTGCAGCAGCTTCACGCGCTGGCGTTGCAGGTCCGGCATCCGCTCGATGCCGAGCCGGTCCTGGGCAACCTCCAGCGTGCGGTGGGACACGTCCATGCCCACGACCTCCGTGAAGCGGCGGTCCTTCAAGAGGGCCTTGATCAGCTTGCCCTCGCCGCAGCCCAGGTCCACCACGCGCGCGGCGCCGTGCTCCTGGAGGGCGGTCATCACCGTCTGGAGCCGCTGCTCGTTGAGGCTCAGGCGTGATTCGAGCACGGCCTCCTCGGCGTTGCGCGCCTCCTGCCGTTCCTCGGGCTCGGGGGCCTCGTCGCCCGCGAGCCGCTCCAGTGCCTCGCGCGCCAGGCTGTGGCGGTGGCGCAGGTAGCGGCGGGCAATCTGTTCGCGCTCCGGGTGCGTGGCGAGCCAGCCCTCGCCGTGGCGCACGAGCTTCTCCACCTCCTCGTCGCCGACCCAGTAGTGCTTGTCGTCGTCCAGCACCGGGATGAGGACGTACAGGTGCGAGAGCAGGTCGCCCAGACGCACCTGTCCCTTCAGCGTCACGGTGAAGTAGCGGCTGTCCCCCCACGCGGGCACCGTCTCATCCAGCGCGTGGCGGGTCGCGGTGACGGTGTAGCCGAGCGGCTCGAAGAGGCGGCGCAGGAAGGCTTCTCCGCCCCGGCAGGGCAGCACCGACAGGCGGGCGGAGAGGGGGATGGGCTGTTCCGCCAGCTCCGGCCGGTCCTTGCTGCGTCCCGACAGGGCGGTGCCGAAGACGCGGGACAGCGCCACGCTCATGAAGGACGACGCCACGTAGGGCCGGTCGTTGACGTACTGCTCCAGCGGGCCGCCCTGGCCGCCGCCTGACGACGGCCGGCCGCGGACCAATGCGACGGGGTCCACCTCCAGGAGGAGCGCCGCCGTGGTGCGGCTGGCGGAGGCCTCCGGGTAGAAGACGTGCGCCAGTCCGAAGGGAAGCTCGAAGGACTGGGGCCGTTCCGGGTTCTTGTGCAGCAGGTAGCCCAGGTCCGTCGCGGGCGTGTGGGTCGTCGAAAGGGTCAGGAGCATGGGAGGCGCGCGTGAATCCTGCTGCGCGCCGGACGGGTGGAACAAGGGCCCCTGACGAAAGGGGCCCCTTCTTTCCCGCCTACCCGCCGACCACCTGGTCGATGGCTCCGAAGATGCTGGCGCCCGAGTCGTCCCGCATCTCGATGCGCACCCGGTTGCCGCGCTTCAGGAACGGCGTCTTCGGCGCGCCGTCCCGGAGCGTCTCCACCACGCGCACCTCCGCGATGCACGAGTAGCCTGCCCCACCCGCACTCACCGGCTTACCGGGCCCGCCGTCCGGACCCCGGTTGGACACCGTGCCAGAGCCGATGATGGTGCCCGCGCACAGCGAGCGCGTCTTCGCCGCGTGGGCCACCAGCGTGCCGAAGTCGAACGTCATGTCCACGCCCGCGTCCGCGCGGCCGAAGGGCTCGCCGTCGAGGAAGACCTCCAGGCGGCGGTGCAGCTTGCCTTCCCGCCACGCGGCGCCCAGCTCATCCGGCGTGACGAACACCGGCGAGAACGCCGACGCGGGCTTGGACTGGAAGAAGCCGAAGCCCTTCGCCAGCTCGTTCGGAATGAGGTTGCGCAGCGACACGTCGTTGACCAGCCCCACCAGGACGACGGCGCCCAGGGCCTGCTCGCGCGTGGCGCCGAGCGGCACGTCGCGCGTCACGACCACGACCTCGCCCTCCATGTCGCAGCCCCACGCCTCGTCGGCGAGCGGGATGGGCTGACGCGGCCCGAGGAAGCCGTCCGAGCCGCCCTGGTACATCAAGGGGTCGGTCCAGAAGGAGGGCGGCAGCTCCGCGCCGCGCGCCTTGCGCACCAGCTCCACGTGGTTCACGTACGCGGAGCCGTCCGCCCACTGGTAGGCGCGGGGCAGGGGCGCCGCGCACCGGGCAGGGTCGAAGGGCGCGTCCGGAACCTCTCCGCGCTCCAGCCGCTCCGCCAGCGCGCGCAGGGCCGGCGCGTGGCGGTCCCAGTCATCCAGCGCGGCCTGGAGCGTGGGCGCGATGGCGGACGCATCCGCCTGCCGGGACAGGTCCTTCGTCACGACGAGGAGCCGTCCGTCCCTTCCTGTGTCGAGCGAGGCGAGCTTCACGGCTGGCCGCCTCCCGAGGACAGCTTCGCCTTGGGCAGGTCCGCCCAGCACGCGTCGTAGTCCTTCTGGAGGACGGGGCTCTCCATGGCCTGGAGCGTGGGCGCGATGACCCAGCGGGTCTCGAACATGAAGGCGAGCGTGTTGTCGATCTTCTTCGGCGTCAGCTCCGCGGCGACGGCGGCTTCGTACGTCTTGCGGTCCGGACCGTGGGCGCTCATGCAGTTGTGGAGCGACGCGCCGCCGGGCAGGAACGCGTCCGCCTTGGCGTCGTAGACGCCGTGGACCAGGCCCATCAGCTCGCTCATCACGTTGCGGTGGAACCAGGGCGGCCGGAAGGTGTTCTCCGCCACCATCCACCGGGGCGGGAAGATGACGAAGTCGCAGTTCGCCGTTCCCGGTGTGTCGCTGGGCGACGTGAGCACCGTGAAGATGGACGGATCCGGGTGGTCGTAGCTCACCGTGTTGATGGTGTTGAAGCGCGCCAGGTCGTAGGTGTACGGCACGTTGTTGCCGTGCCACGCCACGACGTCGAACGGCGAGTGGTCCAGCGTCGTCTCCCAGAGGTTCCCCTGGAACTTCTGCACCACGCGCGTGGGGCGCTCCACGTCTTCATACGCCGCGTGCGGCGCCACGAAGTCGCGCGGGTTCGCCAGGCCGTTGGAGCCGATGGGCCCCAGCTCCGGGAGCCGGAACTGCGCGCCGTAGTTCTCACAGATGTAGCCGCGCGCGGGGCCGCCGGGCAGCTCCACCCGCATGCGCATGCCGCGCGGGATGAGCGCGACGTGGCCGGGCGGGACCTCCAGCACGCCCAGCTCCGTGACGATGCGCAGCGTCCCGGACTGGGGGACGATGAGCAGCTCCCCGTCCGCGTTGAAGAAGGCCGTGTCCGTCATGGACGCGTTCGCCGCGTAGAGGTGCACCGCCGCGCCCGCGTTCTCCGCCGGGGAGCCGTTGCCGCCCAGCGTGAAGAGGCTCTCCAGGAAGGTGGTGGGCGTGGTGGGCATGGGCGCCGGGCTCCAGCGCAGCCGGTTGGGCGAGGGGGGCACCTCCCGGAACGGTCCGCTCCTCAGCGTGCGGGCCTCCACGGGCCGGTACGCCGGGTGGCCCGCGCTGGGCCGCAGCCGGTACAGCCACGTGCGCCGGTTCACGCCGCGCGGCGCGGTGAACGCGGTGCCGGAGAGCTGCTCGGCGTAGAGGCCGAACGCGACGCGCTGGGGCGTGTTCTGGCCCACGGGGAGCGCACCGGCGACAGCCTCCGATGCGTGCTCGTTTCCAAAGCCTGTCAGGTGGCGGACGTTTTCCATGGCGTCCGAAATAGTAACAGATGTAACCAATCCGGCAAGGCTCAGGGGCCGGGCTTGAGGGCGCGGATGGCGGCGCGCTCCACGCGCTCCAGCAGCGAGCGCAGCACCTGTCGTTCAGAGGGTGACAGCTCCGCGAGCACCTCCGCCTCCGCTTCGAGCGCGGCGGGGGCGATCCGCTGGTAGAGCCTGCGTCCCGAGGCGGTCAGCGTCAGGCGCCGCGAGCGGGCATCGCTCTGGCTCGTGGCGCGCCGCACCAATCCGCGCTCCTCCAGCGAGCGCGCGGCGCGGCTCACCGGGACCTTCTCCATCCGCGTGCGCCGCACGAGCTCCAGCTGCGAGCGCTCGCCGTCCTCGCCCAGGACGGCGATGAGCCGCCACTCCTGCGTGGAGAGGCCGTCCTCGGCCGCGTATACGCGGGCGATACGCTGGCTGACGACGTTGTCCGCGACCGACAGGCGATAGGGGAGGAACTCATCGAGGGTGAGGCTCGCGGCGCGTGCTTTCTTCATCAGGCATCCGACTATAGCCAGCCACCCAAGCGGGCGGACGTGGTGGGCGCATTGCGCGAGGGGCCGGTGGCGCGGACCTTCATGGGCAGGGAGGCCCACCATGGCCACGAGCAAGCAGCGCGCCGCCGGGCGCAAGAACATCAAGAAGGCCGCGACCGCGGCGAAGCGGAAGGGCACGCTCAAGAAGCTGCCCAAGAGCACCCGCACCGCGCTGGGCAAGCAGGCCAACAAGGTGAAGCGTCAGAAGGCGAAGGCGCGCTGAGTCGTCAGGGGTTCATGGACGGGAGGACGGTCTTTCGGGGAATGCCTGGGTGCTGGTGTCGCGCGCCCATCCGTCCTCGGCATCCGCCTGGGCCGTCCGCGCAGCTCGAAGGTCACGACGACCATCGGCTTCATCCTCGCGGCGGCGCTGCTCATTGGCGTGCCGGTGATGATCGACGGCCTGATGGATTCGGGCACGGATCAAACGCTGAAGCTGTTCGTGGGCCTGCCCATCACGGCAGTGGGCGTCGTGGGCGTGGTGCTGGTCGTCACGGGCTTCAGCCGAGGAGGGCGCATCGCGCGGGAGAACAAGGCCCGCCGCGATGCGCTCGTCGAAGAGAAGACCCGACTGGAGGCGGAGCTGCGGGACCTGCGGACCCGCCGCGATGGCCTGCGCTCGCGGCAGTGGCAGCCCCGCCCCTCCGTCCCCCTCATCGCCGTGAACTTCTAGTAGGTGCAAGCGCGGTTGTTGCAATACCCCTGATACGTGCCGCAGACGCAATCCGAGTCGTCGATGCAGCGGGTGGACGGGCACGTCGGGCCGCCACCTCCGCCGCCACCGCCCGGGAACTGGTAGGAGCATGCGTTGCGCGTGCACGAGACAGACTGCGCGTTGGGACACGCGTTCCAGCAGTCAGCCACGGACGAGCACCGGACCGAGAAACAGATCAGGCCCGCGGCCTCCTCGGGCGTGGGCTCGGAGGTCAGGGACTCGGAGGACTCAGCGGCGGCGCACACCGCCTGCGTGGCCATCTCCAGGGCCGGCACGGACGGCTCCGCGAAGGCCGAGGTGGCCGCGAAGGACAACAGGACTGCGACGCTCCAGGACAGGCTTCGACGGGACGACGACATGGCGGCGGCTCTTTGCTCCCAGTGAAGCCATGCGGCACTGCATGGAGATTCCTGGGAAGTCAAAATTAACATGGCTGTCCTGACTGGGACCGCGTGCCCCCTGATGACAGCCGCCACCAAGCACGTTACGGCGGCCATCAGGGCGGGGCCTCCGGGGCTGGGGCCAACCCCTGGAATCAGGTGCGGGCCGGGTGCTCCAGGGGCGGTACGACGGTTGCTATAGGGGAGGGCACCGCGCGGAAGCCGCTCACGGTGGCGGACATCTACTCCGGCCGCAGCGAGGCCATGCCCATGTCGCACCGCCCGCGCCACGACGGCACGCTCCAGTCGCTGCGCCCGGCGTACCGCCAAGACGGCCAGGCTGGTACGGGCCAGGCCAGCCACATCAACTACAACGAGAACCAGCCTGGCCAGCGCTTCAACAGCCTGGGTCACGAGTCCGTCCACGCCTGGCGCGCCGCCCATGGCGCGCAGGTCAGCCCCCTGGCCGCCAGCAAGCACGCGGACGCGGAGGTGTTCAAGCGCTACCCCAGCCACTCGGCCGCGATGAAGGACACCGTGGAGACGCGCCTGCAACTGCGCGAGGAGTTCGAGACCGTTGGCCTGCGCCCCACGCCGCGCATGCCCAATGCCCCCACGGAGAACGCCATCCGCGCCGAGCACGGGCTGCCCGCGCGCCAGGACTCCTCGGGCTTCCGGCCCGGCGCGAACAAGAACCAGGCGAACTTCGAGAACTTCGACGCGGGCTCGGATGACCGCAGCCGGTTCCAGAAGTTCATGGGGACGCCGTCGCCGCTCGGGCGGATTGTCGGTGACCTGGAGAAGTAGGCGCTCGCGCCGGACGCGTTCCGGGCGAGGGGTTCATCGGTTGGATTGATACCCGGCCCGGGCCCGATTGCCGCGTGCGCCAGGTCCCCCCACCGTTCCCGGGAGACCGCAGGCCCGGGGGACCTCATGCGCGCGCGACTCCTGTTCATCCTCATCCCGTCCTTGATGGTTCCAGGGACGTATGCCGGAGCGCAGGATGCCAGCTCGGCCGCGCACGGGGCGCATGGCAAGCCTTCCGCGCTGTCGAGCCTGACCTCGCTCGCCCAGGGCGCGGTGCTCTTCGATGACCTGGGGACCTTCCAGCGGAAGGTGACGACCCGGTCGCCCGAAGCGCAGGCCTTCTTCGACCAGGGCATGCGGCTCACGTATGCCTTCAACCACGACGAGGCCGCGCGCTCGTTCGCCCGCGCCGCGCAGCTGGATCCGTCCTGCGCCAGCTGCTTCTGGGGCGTCGCCCTGGTGCTGGGGCCCAACTACAACGTGCCCATGCTGCCGGACCGGGCGGGGACCGCGTGGACGGCCCTGCGAAAGGCCCAAGCGCTCGCCCCCACGGCGACTCCCACGGAGCAGGCGCTCATCGGTGCGCTGTCCCGGCGCTACGGCGGACCGGAGCCCCGCACGCCCGAGCAGATGAAGCCCTTCTCCCAGGCCTACGCCAACGCCATGCGCGACGTGGCGAAGCGCTTCCCGGAGGACAACGACGTGCAGGTGCTCTTCGCTGAGTCCCTGATGAACTTGAACCCGTGGAAGCTGTGGACGCTGGAGGGCAAGCCGGAGCCGGGGACGGAAGAGATTGTCTCTCGGCTGGAGAAGGTGCTCGCGCGCGCGCCGAAACACCCGGGCGCCAATCACTATTACATCCACGCCATCGAGGCCTCGGAGCACCCCGAGCGCGCGCTGGCCTCCGCGGACCGGCTGCCGGGGCTGATGCCCGGCGCGGGCCACGTGGTGCACATGCCGGCGCACATCTACCAGCGGGTGGGCCGGTACGCGGATGCATCCGAGAGCAACCGCCGCGCCGTGCAGGCGGACAATGCCTATCTGCGCAAGGTGGAGCCCATCGGGTACTACCCGATGTACACGGCCCACAACTGGGGCTTCCTGTCGTTCTCGTCATCCATGGAGGGGCGCGCGGGGGAGTCCATCCGCGCCGCGCGCGAGTCCGCGAACGTCCTGCCGCCGGAGATGCTGAAGGAGATGCCGGGCATGGACTTCTTCGCCTCCGAACCCCTGCTCGCGATGGTGCGCTTCGGGCACTACGACGAGCTGCTCACGGAGCCGCGGCCGGACCCGAAGTACCCGGTGCTGACGGGGCTGTGGCTGCACGCGCACGGGCTGGCGCTCGCGGCGAATGGGGAGTTCAAGGAGGCCCGCGCGGAGCACGCGGAGCTGGTGAAGCTGGCCGCCAACGTCCCCGACACGCTGACCGCCGGAAACAATTCAGCGAAGGACGTGCTGGACGTGGCGGCCCGCGTGCTCGACGCCTCCATCGCCGAGCGCCAGGGCTGCGCCGACGCGCTGACGCGCTGGGAGGACGCGGTGCGCGCCGCGGATCAGCTGGCCTACTCGGAGCCCAGTGACTGGTACTACCCCGTGCGCCACTTCCAGGGCGCGGCGCTGCTGGACGCGGAGCAGTACAAGGCCGCGGAGGCCGTCTACCGCGAGGACCTGCGCCGCAACCCCGGCAACGGCTGGGCGCTCTTCGGGCTCGCCCAGTCGTTGAAGGGGCAGGGCCGCACGGCCGAGGCCACCGCCGTGCAGCAGCGCTTCAAGAAGGCCTGGGCGGGCGCCGACATCGCGCTCACCCGCACGGCCTTCTGACGTCAGAAGCGCGCCTGGAGCAGGACGTTGACGCCCACGGCGTTCGCGGGTTGGAAGACCGGCCCTGAGACGCCCGTCTCGTCATCCTCGACGAGGGTCCGGTTCGGGTCGTGCGTGTAGGAGACCTCCGCCAGCACGCCGGCAATCGCTCCCAGGTCCCAGCGCGCCGTGGCCTTGACCGTCACCACCAGCCCCGGGTCCTCGCCCGCGGGCAGGATGCTGATGAGGTTGGGCCCCTGGAACACGGCGGTGTTGTCGCTGAACAGGGGGCTCTCCGGTGCGTTCCGCAGCGAGGCGGGGCGGGTGACGCGAACGAGCAGCCCAGGCGTCAGCCCCCAGTCCTGGAGGTGGTAGTTACTGCTCAGCGTGCCGGAGACCTCCGCGCGGGTCTCCGCGTCGCTCATGAAGGCCTGGTACGGAGGGAACCCGGGGACGTCAGCCTGGATGAACGAAAGCGTGCGGACATAGGCCAGCGCGTGCGCGCGCCAGAAGCCCTGCTTCACCCGCGCCTCCAGGGCCCCCGCGCCCCCCGTCTGCGTGCTCCGTTGAGGAGAGCCGGCCTCCGGATCCACGAGCCCCTGGGTCAAGAGGCTTCCCTCCAGCGACACCGACGCGGCGAAGCCTCCCGGGTACGTCTCCGGCAGGAAGAAGCGTTCGAAGAAGGTCGGGTCGCCCTGGTACAGCGCCAGGTCGACGTTGTTCCCAACGGGGGCGCCGTGGTGCCAGACCGCGCCCAGGGAGGCCCCCTTCACGGGGACGCGCAGCTCGACGCCCTGGTTCGCGACGTTGGGGACCTGCCCTCGATTGAGCACGGTGCCCTTGAGGGCCAGTCGCAGCTCGGGCGTGACGTCCAGGAAGCCGCCCGCGAGCAGGGCGTAGCGGCGCGAGGACTCCAGCAGCAGGTCATCGGCGACGGTGGCGGACTTGAGCGCCACGAAGGCATCCCAATGCATCCGGGACAAGCGCAGCTCCAGCGCGGACTCGTTTCCCGAACGGCGGGGGAAGGCCTGCCGCTCCCAGGTGACCGGGTACGTGAAACCCATGTACAGCCGCGACCATGGGCGCGCGCGTCTAGCACGTCCCGCCCGGGACGGGCATTCCACCTGACGCTTCAGGACGCGGCGTCGATGCGGCTGTGGCGCCGCGTGTCTGGCATCACCGTGTAGACGAGCAGCGAGCAGAAGATGCAGGCCGTGACGTACCAGAAGAACCACGCCTCGTGCCCGGCCAGCTTCAGGCGCGTGCCCACGTACTCCGCGGTGCCGCCGAAGAGGGACACCGTCAGCGCGTAGGGCAGCCCCACGCCCAGGGCGCGGATGCGCGCGGGGAACAGCTCCGCCTTCACCACCGCGTTGATGGACGTGTAGCCGGAGAGGATGACCAGCGCGGCGAGCACCAGCAGGAACGCGGTGAAGGCGTCCCGCGTCTGGGTCAGCGCCGTGAGCAGCGGCACCGTGAACAGCGTGCCCAGCACGCCGAACCCCATCAGCACCGGCCTGCGTCCCACGTGGTCGGAGACGTACCCCAGCACCGGCTGGAGGAACATGTAGAGGAACAGCGAGCCCGCGGAGATGAGCGTGGCCTCGTCCCGCGTCAGCCCCACGGAGTTCACCAGGAACTTCTGCATGTAGACGGTGTAGGTGTAGAAGGCCAGCGTCCCGCCCATCGTGAGCCCCACCACGACGGCGATCTCCTTCGGGTGGCGCAGGAGCTCCCGCATGGGGTGGTGCTCGGACTTCTTCGCGGCCTCGCGGGTGAAGGCCTCCGTCTCCACCATGTTGCGGCGCATGTAGAAGCCGAAGATGGCCAGCGCCGCGCCAATGCCAAACGGGATGCGCCACCCCCAGGCCTCCAGCTGCGGGCCCGTCAACACCAGCCGCTGCAACACCAGCAGCGTCAGCGTGGCCAGCAGCTGCCCCATGATGAGCGTGACGTACTGGAAGGAGCTGTAGAAGCCGCGGTGGCGGGAGGTGGCCACCTCGCTCAGGTAGGTGGCGCTGGTGCCGTACTCGCCGCCCAGGGAGAGCCCCTGGAGCAGCCGCGCGAGCATCAGCACCACCGGTGCCGCCACGCCGATGCGCGCGTACGTGGGGCACACGGCGATGACCAGCGAGCCCAGGCACATCAGCGTGACGGACAACGTCAGCGCGGACCGGCGGCCCCGGAGGTCCGCGTAGAGCCCCATCAGCCAGCCGCCCACCGGCCGGATGAGGAAGCCCAACGCGAACACCCCGGCGGTGTTGAGCTGCTGCACCAGCGGATCCGCGTCCGGGAAGAACGCCTGCGCGAAGTACAGCGAGAACGCCGAGTAGACGTAGAAGTCGTACCACTCGATGAGGTTGCCCACCGAGCCGCCGAAGATGGAGAGCAGCCGCTGCCGCACGGGGGACATCGGGCGGGGGCTCAGGCCTTCAGCGTGCGGCCGAACAGGTCCTCGATCCTCTTCCAGTGCGTCTCCGCGACGTCCGCGTTGAACTGGGGCGTGCCCGGCACCGAATAGCCGTGCTGCGCGCCGGGGTAGAGCTCCGAGCGGTACTTCACGCCCGCGTCCTTCAGCGCCTCTTCCAGCGTGCGGATGGCGTCCGCGGGCATGGAGTGGTCCTGGTCCGCGTGGCCGAAGTACAGCTCGCCCTTCACCTGGTTCACCAGGCGGTGGGGGCTGTCGGGTGCATCCGTGGCCAGGCGGCCGCCGTGGGAGGACGCCACCGCGCCGATGCGGTCCGGGAAGTCCGCGCCCATGCGCACGGCGATGCCGCCGCTGAAGCAGTAGCCGGCCACGCCCGCCTTCGGGCCCTTCACGGTGGGCTGCCGGGCGAGGAAGTCCAGCTCAGCGCCCGCGTCCAGCTTCAGGCGCTCCGGCGTCAGCGTGCCGATGAGGCCGTACATGCGCTTGCGGAACACCTCGTCCGCGAAGGTGCCCTTGAGGTCCAGCTTCGACGCGTGGCCCTCCCGGTAGAACACGTTGGGCAGCAGCACGACGTAGCCGGACTTCGACAGGCGCCGGGCCATCTCCTCGAAGACGGGACGGATGCCAAAGGCATCCGGAATCATGATGACCGCCGGCCACGGTCCCGAGCCCTCCGGCTGGAACAGCTTCGCGTCCATCACTCCATCCGTGGTCTTGATGTCGACGTCCTGCATGGCGTGGGTGACCTCCAGCGCGGGCAGTGCATGCGCCCGGCAGGAGGGTGACACCACACGCGCGGGCGATGCGCCATCCGTTTCGCGACGGGCCCCCACCGCCCCGCGCGAAACGGACAGTTGCTTGCATTACTTGACGCAGGTGCTCCAGCCGCGCTTGCTGTTGCTGACCGTCATCTCCCAGTAGCGGGTGCCGCTGTTGTAGTCGATGGAGACGCCGTCGTTGAAGTCGCTGGTGCTGAAGTTGCCGCCGATGCCAGACAGCAGGCAGGCCACGCCGCCCGGGTTGTAGTCCAGGTTGTGCGTGAAGGTGCCCGGGTTGCCCGCGATCCACAGCCAGTCGTACAGGGCCGTGGGGACGTCCACGCAGAGGGCGCGCGCGCCGCCGGACGCGCCCAGGTTGCCGCCCAGGTACCAGTTGTAGCCGTCATTCCAGACGCGGGCGTAGTCGGAGTTGGACGTGAAGCCGCCCGCGGCCTCCACCTGCGTGAGGAAGCAGCGGCGGTCCGCGGTGACCGCGCCCAGCAGCTTCGCCGCCTGGCCCTTGTACCAGGCGGCCTCCGGGGTGCGGTTGGTGGCGGTGTTGAGGCACTGGACGCCGGTGCCCAGTGCCTTGCTGTTGGTGTGGTTGACGAAGAGCTGCCAGTTGCCGGCGTACTGGTACACGCCCGCGCTGGCCCAGCTGGTGCCCTTGAGGTTGCCCTGGACGCCGGTCAGGAAGCAGGTCCGGCCCGTGGTGGTCCCGATGGCGGTGGAGGTCAGGCCGTTGTTGGACGTGCCCCACCAGTACGTCCCACCCAGGGCGACCGCCTGCTCGCTCGTCGCGAGGGACGCGTCCTCGGGCGCGGCCGGGGTGGCGGTCTCGCCCGGCGCGGCCTCACCCATCATGGACTCGTCCATCATGGGGTCGCCGCCACAGCCCACCGCGAAGAGGCAGAGGGGGGCCGCCAGGAAGAGCTTCCGCGTGAAGTGATTCGTGTGCATGTCGTTTCTCCGTTCGTCGTTCGGGAATGCCAGCGATGCGTCCGGCTGGCCGGGGTTCGTCCCGGCCGGGTCGCCAGCGGGAACGTGGCGGTCCATGAGCAACGGGGATGCCAGCGCCGCGTCCCTGGGCGCGTGCCGAGGGAGGCACACGGGAACGGCAAGCCTTGCGCTTCCACGACGTGTGCGGGACGGCAAGGCTTGCACGGACGGCAAGAGTTGCACGGCCGGGAGGTGTGTCCGCGCGGGGCTCCTGGCAGGATCGCGCCATCAGTCTACGGAGCGGGGAGGGCAAGTTGGTCATGCATCGCGAAGGCGCGGCCGTGGTCCGGACCCTGGTGCTGCTGGGCGCGCTGTTCGGGGCCGGCGCGCGGGCGGAGGTGACGCGCGCGGAGTTCCTGGTGCCGTCGGAGGAGGGCATCGAGGTCTCCGTGCGCGAGGTGAAGGACACGGGCATGCAGGTGGCCAACCTGCCGCCGCTCATCCTCCTGCACGGCGCGCGGGTGCCGGGGCGGGCCTCGTTTGATCTGCCCGTCGAGGGCGGCTCCATCGCGGCGGAGCTCGCCCGCACGGGGCATGCGGTGTACCTCATGGATGCGCGCGGCTATGGCGGCTCCACGCGGCCCCTGGCCATGAGCACGCCCGCGAAGGGCCGGCCCCTGGTGGGCTCGCATGAAGTCGTCCAGGACGTGCACGCGGTGGTGGGCTGGGTGAAGGCGCGCACGGGGCAGCGCCGCGTGGGGCTGATGGGCTGGGCC